>NZ_DBFCCJ010000001.1:0-1277 GCF_048380235.1 Ventrimonas sp.
GGTCAATGCGCTGGCGGCTGCGAACAGGATCATAATTCCCGTTCAGGCAGAGTATCTGCCCGCCAAAGGACTGGAACAGCTTTTATCTACGGTCAGCAAGGTAAAACGGCAGATCAATCCAAAGCTCCAGATTGACGGTATCCTGCTGACGATGGTGGATAACCGCACCAACTTTGCCAAAGAGATTGCTGCTTTGCTGCGGGACACCTATGGAAGTAAAATCAAAGTCTTTGGAACGGAAATCCCCCATTCTGTCCGTGCAAAGGAAATTAGCGCAGAGGGAAAAAGTATTTTCGCCCATGACCCTGGCGGCAAGGTGGCAGAGGGGTATCGAAATCTGACGAAGGAGGTGTTGAAACTTGAAAAGCAGCGCGAAAAAAATAGAACTGGCATCGGTAGATGATCTGTTCTCCACCGAAGAAGGCCGTCAGGATGCAAAGCTGGAAAAGATTCAGGAGATTCCGCTGTCTGAACTGCATCCCTTTAAGAACCACCCATTCAAAGTCAAGGATGACGAAGCCATGATGGAGACCGCTGACAGTATCAAGCAGTATGGTGTGCTGGTTCCTGCAATTGCCCGCCCTGACCCGGAGGGTGGTTATGAGCTGGTAGCCGGACACAGGCGGCACAGAGCCAGTGAGCTGGCAGAAAAGGAGACCATGCCGGTCATTGTTCGGGATTTGGATGATGATGCCGCCACGATCATTATGGTTGACAGCAACCTGCAACGAGAAAGTCTGCTCCCCAGTGAAAGAGCATTTGCCTACAAGATGAAGCTGGATGCCATGAAACATCAGGGAGAGCGAGTTGATTTAACTTCGTCCCAAGTTGGGACGAAGTTGAGAGCCGATGAAATATTGGCTCAGCAGGCTGGTTCAAGCAGAAATCAAGTTCAGCGCTATATCCGTCTGACAGAGCTGATTCCTGAATTGATGGATATGGTGGATGAAAAGAAGATTGCCCTGAACCCTGCTTATGAGCTGTCCTTCCTCAAAAAAGAGGAACAGAGAGATTTGCTGGATGCAATGGACAGCGAACAGGCTACCCCTTCTCTTTCTCAAGCCCAGCGGCTCAAAAAATACAGTCAGGAGGGGCATCTGACCCTCGATATGATGCGTGTCATCATGGGTGAGGAAAAGAAAAGCGATCTGGACCGAGTGACATTTACCTCTGACACCTTGCGGAAGTATTTTCCTAAAAGCTATACGCCCCAGCGGATGCAGGAAACCATCATCAAGCTGCTGGAGGCATGGCAGAAAAAGCGTCAGAGAGACCAG
>NZ_DBFCCJ010000002.1:0-6167 GCF_048380235.1 Ventrimonas sp.
GCCATCCATAGCCGCATCCTAAATCAAGCACACGCTTATCTTTAAAATCCGGCAGCAGCTTTCTCAATGTTTCCCATTCTCCTGCACCGGCTAGTCCCTGCTGTGAGCGACTCATTTGACTGTATTTTTGAAAAAATATATCATCATCATATTTGTTTTCTTTTCCATATTCTACGTAATTCAACATCTTTCACCTCGCTGTAAACTTCCGATTTTTCGTTCTCTGCGACTTCCCAATAAACGGGAAGTTATATATGTCTTTGCAAATATACCATATCTATTAGTTGTACACCGCCCTCATAAATTGGGTGGTCATAATTGTCGGTAAAGAAATTCGGAATCTTGTGAGATCGAACAAATCCACATTTTTCATAAAATGGTATCGTCAATGGACTATCACCTGTTCCAACCTGCAAAACAGAATATTCATCTGCATATTTACTGGCAAGAAAATCAATTAGTGCTTTCCCATAGCCCTTTCCTTGATTCTGAGGATCGACTGCAATATTTTTAATTTCAAGTATTCCATTATCTTCATCAGTGACAACACATTCAGCTTTTGTCATACCATCTTCAAGTACATACATAGTACCTTTTTCAATATAACGGTCAATCATATTCTCCTGCTCATCAGCTAATAACAATAATGATATAAACTGCTTTTTATTCTTATCCACTTCTCTGATTTTCATATCCATCACTCCGTCAAACTGGATGTTATGGCTTTAATTTTCTCCAAATAACCAACTTTAGGACAATACATACGACCACAACAACAGCCACCATGGCACCATCCAACAGTAGCTCTGTGTACCACGGTGCAGACTGCATGGCATATAAATTTGGATAGGTTTTAAAGTTCCAGAACTTATAAATTCCGAACCCAATGAAAACTCCTATGAATGAACCAATAACGATGTTTAAAAAAACAATTCAACTTTCTCAGCATGGCAGTGCCCCCCTTTCCAAATTTCGATTTATCAAATAAGAATTTCCGTCAATTTTTCTCTTGATGCGGCTCGCTTCTAAGAGTAGGAACGAACTGTTCTGTTGCCGGAGACGGACCATTCGGGTCGGTCTCCGGCAGTATTTTTGTTATCGCCTATTAAAAAACAGCCGGAACGACTTTCTGCTGCGCTACATCGATGATGCCGTATGTATTCAGTCTGAGTTTTGGAATGACCGGAAGGCTGACGAAGGCGAGGGTCATAAAGATGCCGATGTCTTCCGCCACACCGTGTGCCTTGAGGGCATCGTTCATCGCCTGCATTTTCGCCGCAACGCTCTCTGCGCTTTCGGTGCTCATCAATCCGGCCACCGGAAGCGCAAGTTCTGCCACGACCTGTCCATCTGCCACAAACGCAAGTCCGCCTTTGTTTTTCCGCACAGTGTTGCCGGCCAGCATCATATCGGTATCGTTGTCCCCTGCCACGATCAGGTTATGGGAATCATGTGCGATGCTCGATGCAACGGCTCCGCATTTCAGGCTGAAGTTTCCTAAAAAGCCAATGCCCACATGGCCGGAGTGATGATGCCGCTCAAAAACGGCCAGTTTTACGATGTTGTGTTCCGGGTCCACACCGGGAGCTTTGCCCGGATGCCGTTGGAACGGGATGATTTTTTCCTCCGTAAGCAGCTCGCCCCGGTTCAGGCAGATGACACGCTCCTGCTCCCCGCTTTCCCGAAGTTCCAGGTCCTGCAGTGTGATCTCATCCAGATCAAAGGAATCCATAACGTGGGAAAATCTCACACGGTCGATGTCAAGCGGTGCGGGTTTCAGCGTTTTTCCGTGCTCGGCCACCAGCGTGCCATTCTTGTAAACCTGTTCGACCGTAAAGGATTCAAAATCCGATACTACAATGAGGTCGGCAGCATACCCCGGTGCCACGGCACCGTGCTGCTTGAACCCAAAATACTGTGCCGGGACCAGCGTTGCCATTTTGACGGCCACTGCTGGGTCTGCGCCCAGCCGGATCGCTTTACGAATGTTGGAATCGATGTGGCCGCTGTCCAGCAGGTCACCGGGGTGCTTATCATCCGTCACCAGCATGCAGCGGCTGCAATAAGGCTCCCGGAACAGCGGCATCAGGGCCTCCATATTTTTGGCAGCCGTTCCTTCCCGGATCATGATATATTGTCCGAGCCGGAGTTTTTCCATGGCTTCCTCAATGTTGGAGCACTCGTGATCGGACTGAACGCCTGCCGCAATATAAGCATTCAGGTCCTTATCGCTCAAGAGCGGTGCATGGCCATCCACGATCTTTCCCGCTTCGGTGCAGTCGCGGATCTTCTGCAGGATCTTCGGGTCACAGCGCACCGTTCCGTAGGCATTCATCAGTTCCGCAAGCCCCAGCACACGGGGATCGCCGTAGTAAGGCCGGAGCTGTTCTGCGTTCAGCACCGCACCGGATTCATCCAGATCCGTGGCCGGCACACAGGATGGCAGCATGAAATAAACCGAAAGGGTCAGATTTTTTGTCGTTTCCAGCATAAAATCCAAGCCTTCCAGCCCCGCAACGTTCGAGATCTCGTGCGGGTCTGTGACCACCGCAGTGGTACCGTGGGGCAGCACTGCCTGCTCGAAGGCCGGGCCACAGAGCATGGAGCTTTCGATGTGGATATGCCCATCGATCAGGCCCGGACAGACATATTTGCCGCGCAGATCAACTTCTTTCCGGCCGTGATACGCACCCACACCCACGATCCGGTTTCCGCTGATGGCAATATCAGCGGTGTCGATCTCATCGGTAAACACATTGACGATTCTGGCATTTTTCAAAACCAGATCGGCCAAAGCATCTCCTCTGCCTGCCGAGATCCGGCGTTTCAGTTCATCGGACTGCATAGAAACATCTCCTCTCTCTGAAGTTCGATTTTTTCACCTGTGGATTGGTTCTGCCCTTATTCTACCACGCCTTGCCGCTGCGGAAAAGATGTCGGGAAACAAAAATGGCCCCGGAGGGCTTGTTACAGCTCTCCGGGGCCACCTTATGTGCGTTGTGCCTTGGCGCAGACCGTCAGCACTCCACTGCCACCTTGATCACGCCGTCCCGTTTCTTTTCAAACAGCTCGTAGCCCTCTGCGATCCGGCGCAGGGGGTAGGTGTGGGTGATGAGCGGTTCGGTATCGATCTTGCCTTCTGCGATGAGACGCAGCGTTTCTTCACAATCGCAGCCGTCCACGCCGCCGGTCTTAAAGGTGAGGTTTTTGCCGTACATTTCCGGCAGCGGCAGGGTCTGTGCCTTATCGTACAGCGCCACCACGGTCACGATGGCGTTGGGTCTTGCGCACTCCCACGCCAGCCGGAAGGTGGAGTCTGCCCCTGCCACTTCCAGCACCACATCTGCCCCGCCGTGGTCGCTGTTGGCGCGCACAAAGGCGGCGCAGTCCTCCGGCTGCACGGTGAGCACCTGCGGGTAGTGCCGACGGATGAACTGCAGGCGGCTTGCGTCCTTTTCACAGACGATGATGCGCTTGGGGCTGTGCAGCATGACGCACAGCAGCGTGCAGATGCCGGTCGGCCCTGCACCGAGGATCAGCACGGTATCCTCGGGGGTGATTTCCGAGATGCGTGCCGCCCAAAAGCCGGTGGCCAGCACATCGCCCACCAGCAGCGCCTGCCGATCGGTAACGCCGTCCGGGATCTTGTTCAGTCCCTGATCCGCAAAGGGCACCCGGACATACTCGGCCTGCCCGCCGTCGATGCGGCAGCCCAGCGCCCAGCCGCCGTTTTGATTGGTGCAGTTGTTCACAAAGCCTTTTTTGCAGAAAAAGCACTCTCCGCAGAAGGTCTCCACGTTCACCGTCACCCGGTCGCCGGGTTTCACATTGGTCACCGCACTGCCCACTTCTTCTACGATGCCCACCATCTCGTGCCCTACCGTGATGCCGGGCACCGCCCGGGGCACGCTGCCGTGCTTGATGTGCAGGTCGCTGGAGCAGATGCTGGCAAGGGTCACTTTTACAATGGCATCCCGCTCGTGCTGCAGCACCGGCTTTGGTTTTTCCATCAGTTCAAATTTGCCCTCGGAAACATAGGTATAGGTCAGCATGCTTTTTACCTCCATGCGCTTTGATATTTCCGGACTTGAGTATACCACGCAGCTATGGCAAAGAGCAAGCCGCAAAAGGCCCGCCCTTTGCGGCAGCTCTCCGCCGATCAGATCTTGGGCTGATACTGCATGCTGGACACATTGTAAATGGTAACAAAAGCCTTGGGGTCTTCCCGGTTGATAAAGTTCATCAGCTTCTGATATTCGCTCTTGTCCACGATGGTAATGATCTCGTTGTGTTTTTCCAGATTGTATGCACCGATGGCCTCGTACATGGTCGCACCGCTGTGCAGGTCATGGAGGATGAACTGACGCAGCGCCTCCTCTTTTTCGGTGATGATGCAGACGCGGCGTTTGATGCTGTTATCAAAGATGAAATGGTCCAGCACGATGCCGTTGAAGTAAGTACCGAGGATACTCAGCACCACGGTCTTTTTATCGTAGACCAGGGCCGCGGAAAGCGCCACACACATTCCCGACAGAGACATGGCTTTTCCCAATTCCATGTGCAGGTACTTGTTCATGATCTTTGCCACGATATCCAGCCCGCCGGAGGATGCATTGCGGTTGAACAAAATACTCAGCCCGATGCTGACCACCAGAATATAGCACAGCACGTCCAGCTCCTGACTGCCGGTCATCGAGCCGAACTCCGGGAACAGCTTTTCAAACAGCCCCAGAAACACCGGCAGCAGCACACTGGTGTATACGGTCTTTGCGCCAAATTCTCTGCCGCAGGTAAAGAACCCGATGATGAGAAGCACGACGTTCAGGATCATCGTAATGACCGACAAGGGCAGCGGCACAAAATTGGACAGCACGATGCCAAGGCCGGAAATGCTGCTGACAGATGTATGGCTCGGCACCAGAAAAAAGAAAACGCCCGCCGCAATGATCGCCACCGCCCCGGTCAGGACTGCCGTCTCCCTCAGGACTGCGCCGGTCTTTCCTTTTACATCACTCATCTTTGTCCCCCTAAAATCAAATTTGTTTCACCGATCTCCTCATCTTTGTCGATGCGGACAAGGAGCTTACCGCCAAAGCGTTTGTATTCCATAGTGAGGTACCTCCATAAATTCTGAGTTGCTGTTCTCAGTATACCATGTTTTTCCCTTGCGGAAAAGATAGCGAAACAAAAATGCCCCCGGAGGGCTTGTTGCGGCTCTCCGGGGGCATCTTATGTGCGTTGTGCTTTGGCGCACACGACCGGCGTTTTACTCGATTGCAATCAGATTCGGGTTCTCAGGCAAAGCCTTCGTCTGCTGAGGAGCAGGCAGCTCGACGTGCAGGACGCCGTCCTCGAACTTTGCGTGGATGTCTTCCTTCTTCACATCGCCCACGTAGAAACTGCGCGCGCAGGTGCCAGAGAAGGATTCGCGCCGCAGATAGCGGCCCTTCTTATCCTTTTCATCGTTGCTGTGGCTGCGCACTGCCTGAATGGTCAGGTAGCCGTCGTCCAGTTCCATCTGGACGTCTTCCTTCTTGCAGCCCGGCAGGTCAACCGCTACTTCGTAGCCATTGTCCGTCTGTTTGACATCGGTCTTCATCATGTTTGCACCACGCTTACCAAAGGCGCCACGAGCCTCACGGTTCATAGCACGTTCCAGTGCAGCGTCATTCCAGAACGGATCGAAGAAATCATCGAACAGGTTTTCATGGAAAACAGTCGGCATAAGCATAAATCATTCCTCCAATCCCGGCGTTCGGGTCGGGGCAAAAAATCTGAAGCGTCCATTCAGAAGGGCTTTCCGGGGAGCCTAGCGGCTCTCCTTTTGCCCTTCCTCCTGAGCACGCCACTGTTATAGCACCGTTCATTAGCAGTGTCAACAGAAGAGTGCTAAAATTCATAAAAGAATAATACTTTTCTAAAATCCTATGCAATCTTTTCAAAATTCAGTCGTATCATCGTGTTTTTATCATTTCTGCCGGTACATCGGCGTAGACAGATATTTCATGCCGTTGTCCGGGACGATGACCACGATGTTCTTTCCCTGATTCTCCGGTCTGCGGCCCACCTGCACCGCTGCGTGCAAAGCCGCTGCTGCCGATGTGCCCAGAAACAGTCCTTCCGCCCGCAGCACCTCATGGGCCGTTTCGTAGGCTTCCTCGGTGCGG
>NZ_DBFCCJ010000003.1:0-22394 GCF_048380235.1 Ventrimonas sp.
TCACGGTATCTACAATGTAGATGCCACGCTTTTTTCGATTTCTTTTCTCTGCATAAATGTGCGATACTTCTTCTGACTGCGGCGGACATTGACTGGAATAGCTTTCTTCCTGTCTTATCAGGCAAATCCCTTTCATTTTAATCTTATATTCTAACTGCATATAGATACGGGCATATGGCAAACTGTGAAGCTTCTGGTTGGTTTTCCTCCCCAGGTTTCTCTCTTTACGAATCCCCTTTATATCTCCAATTACAACCGTATGAATATCATTCTTTACACAATAGTTCGTGATATATCGTGTCATCTTATGAATATAATCTTTGATACAGTCATTTTTCTTTCGATAGAGTTTCTGCAGATGCTTAGATGTTTTCAGATCCTCCATTTCCCTTGCAGCCTGGATCCTGCCCCATTGTGACTGGACTCTCGCGATTTCCTTGTTATAAAAATAAGAAAGAGAAAGATATTCCCTTCCAATAATAAAAGTTTTCCCTACATTATCATAACAAGTCATAAGATTATGCAAGCCCAGATCAATCGACAGATAATGTCCATTGTGCTCTTCTGGCAAAACATCTTCCACCTCATAAATAACAAGGATCCTGCTGGTTCCGTCATTTGCCGGAGGATATATTTTTATCTGTTTTATGATATCCATGTTTGAAAAAACAGGATTTTTCAAATAAAGGTATGCAGCACGAATATCATAGGTATGAGCCATATATTCCTTCAGCTTTTTGGGTAAAGAAAGTCTTACATTATAAGAGCCGTTTTCATGTTGAATACCATTTTGCATATACGTAATCGGCATTTTATCTTTCTTATATCTTGGTGTTCCCGGATTCTCGATACCTCCACTTTCTTTTAACCGGTAAAAAGATTTCCATGACTTGTCCAAAAGCTTGCAGATTTCCTGTGCAGTCTGTGACGGGAGTGATTTGAACCACAGATCATCTTTATGCTTGGACTTCTGATAATACCAGTCAGGATATTTCTCCAATCCCAGATTTTTGTAGTTGGTTCTTTCATAATTGCAAACATTCCAAAGCTTGTAAGCCGCATAACACATGTGTCCTACAATATTTGCATCATTTTTATTTAATACAATGGTTGTTTCATGTGTTAACAGCACATTTTCCCTCCTTCTAGTAAGATTTGCTCTGATGCTCGATATAGCGTCGGATATTTTCTTCCGACACCGAACCGATTGTTTCTACATAATATGAGTGATTCCAAAGCTGACCTTTCCAAAGTTTCTGGCGGATCGCCGGATATTTTTCAAAGAGTTTTCTTCCGGTAATTCCTTTTAAATACTTTACAATATCTGTCACTGACAGTTTCGGCGGTGCAGACACAAAGCAATGGATATGATCACCTTCACCAACTTCAAAAAGATGAACCGTAAAACCTTTATCGGATGCTATCTTCTGAACCAGTTCTTTCAGATAAATCTCAATCTCTGCTGATAAAATTTTCCTGCGATATTTCGCAGACCACACCACATGGTAATTAATATTATATACACAAGTTCTTGAATATATTAAATTCTCTTTCATACACATAGTATACTATTAGATGGAAAGAAACGCAAGGAAAATCGAACATATTTTCGATTTTACTTGCATTTCAGACGCTTTCATCTCGGCAATTGAATAACCGAGGATTCTCGCTTATTATCCTAAAAGAGGAAGCATTGCAGCAACTACAAACTTCCTCTTCCATAACACATTTTGTAAAAAACTATAACTCTATTGTATCCATAATTGCCTTTAAAGAATCTGCTGAATTCTTAAGCTTTACTGCTTCTTCACCATTCAGATTAATAGGTATATCCGATTCCACACCGTCTGCACCAACAATGACCGGCATGCTTAACGAAACACCTTCAATGCCATAAATACCGTGAATCATATGTGATACTGGAAGAATTGATTTCTCATCTCTCATGATCACTTCACAGATTCTTTTTACAGACATCGCGATTCCATAATAGGTCGCATGCTTTCTGTTTATGATTTCATAAGCACTGTTTTTTACTGCTTCCGCAATTTCTTTTGTGTTTTCCTTATGATTATAATGCCCGCGCATTTCACATATTTCGCTCAATGGTACGCCTGATACATTGGCTGATGACCACGCCACAACCTCACTGTCTCCGTGTTCTCCCACAATAAATGCATGGACACTCCGGCTGTCTACTGCCAGATGTTCACCGAGCTTATATCGCAATCTTGCACTGTCCAAAACAGTTCCGGATCCAATCACTCTGTTTTCCGGAAGTCCCGATAACTTGGCTGCTACCTGCGTAAGAATATCTACCGGATTCGCAACTACCAACATAATTCCGGAAAAATTTCTCTTTGCCACCTCTGGAATGATTGATTTAAAGATTGCCACATTTTTATTAACAAGATCCAGTCTTGTCTCTCCAGGTTTCTGGCCTGCACCGGCTGATATAATTACAATTGCTGCGTCAGCCACATCATCATAATCTCCGGCGTAAATTTTCATCGGTCTGGCAAACGGAATTCCATGGCTAATATCCATAGCTTCTCCCTCTGCCTTCCCCTTATCTGCATCAATCAGAACAATTTCCGTAAATAATCCACTTTGCATTAAGGCAAACACCGATGCAGAACCAACAAACCCACAGCCTATCATAACTGCTTTTTTAGAATTAACAGCCTGCATATTTGAAATAATTCTCCTTAATAATTTTCTTCGCGAACTTCAAAATAACTCTGCGGGTGATTACATACCGGGCACACTGCCGGGGCCTTGGTTCCTACTACGATATGTCCGCAGTTACGGCATTCCCATACTTTTACCTCACTTTTTTCAAACACCTGCGCAGTTTCAATATTTTTAAGAAGTGCACGATACCTCTCTTCGTGATGTTTCTCGATTTCTCCTACCGCTCTGAATTTCGCTGCAAGTTCCGGGAAACCTTCTTCCTCCGCTGTTTTTGCAAAACCCTCATACATATCTGTCCATTCGTAATTCTCGCCCTCTGCAGCTGCAGCCAGATTTTCTTTCGTATCACCGATTCCGGCCAGCTCTTTGAACCACATTTTTGCATGTTCCTTTTCATTGTCGGCTGTTTTTAAGAACAACGCAGCCATCTGCTCATAGCCTTCCTTCTTCGCAGCCGATGCAAAATAGGTATATTTATTTCTTGCCTGTGACTCACCAGAAAAAGCTTCCAGTAAATTTTTTTCAGTCTGTGTTCCTGCGTATTTATTTCCTGCCATTTCTTTTTTCGCCTCGCTCTCCACAATTTTCTCAAAATCCGATGCTGGATGCTTACACAAAGGACATACAAAGTCCTCCGGTAATTCATCTCCAATATATTCATAACCGCATATCCTGCATCTCCATATGTTCTGTCCTGCTTCTGTTTTTCCTACTGCCTGCGGTTTCGGCTTGATATGATTCTGATAGTACTCATATGTTACGGAAGGAATATCACTCAAAACTTCCATATCTGTGATCTCACCAATAAACATGGTATGGGAACCCAGGTCTTCCGTTTTTTTCACTGTTACCGAAATATATGCGTTTGTTCCTTCTGTAATATAGTAAATACCATTTAAACCCCGCGCACACTTTTCAAATGCCTCAAACTTATTCACATTCCGGCCTGACTGAAAACCAAACTGCTCAAATAATCCAAACTGAGCCTCCTGGCTTAAAACCGACACTGTAAATTTTCCGGTTTTTTGAATCATGTCGTGTGTATAATTGGCTTTGTTAACGCATATGCTTAATTGATTTGGTTCCGACGCTGCCTGAACTGCCGTATTGATAATGCACCCATTGTCTTTCTCTGCGTCTTTCGCCGTCAGAACAAACAATCCATAACTCAGCTTATACATAGCCTTTTTATTCATGTGGTACCTCCATTTAGAAAATCAGTTTTCATTGCCTGAACAATACCCACTTAACAACGCTCTGGATTTTCTCTCATAAAGATAAACTCCGCTACGGAGCGGTCAAAAGTTTTTATGTGACCAAACAACCAATCAACCACATTCCTATGTACAAGTTCGCTGAACTGATCCGTTGGCCCCTCAGAATCATGAAGATATTCATACAATTCCTGAATTGTTTTCTTGAACTCTTCATGTTTCTCATGATGTTTGCCACGATCCGGATATTCGGCCTTTTCTTGTAATATTTCCTCTTCTTTGAAATGGAAATCAGTATACTCGTCCAGATAATCCAGCATTTTTATCGCATTTACCTTACTTTTTCCGTCCTGACAGGCAAATACAAAGTTCCGGATTCGCTCAATCAGTTCTTTGTGTTGCTCATCAATCATCTTATTCCCGGTTAATAAGTTATCTTCGAAAGTGATATCATAATCGTAAGTCATAGTCTGTCCTCCATTTCTTTTATTTTGGGTTATTTCATTGTTTCTAGCCTTCCACTGGTACAAAAACATCTTTACCAAGTCCGCAAATCGGGCATACCCAATCGTCCGGAATATCCTCAAATGCCGTTCCAGGAGCAATACCGCTGTCCGGATCACCTACTACAGGATCATAAATGTATCCACATGGTTCGCATTCAAATTTTTTCATAGCCACTCTTCTCCTTTTCGATATAATTCTCTCTCTATTGTCAACGAGTTTCCACTAGATTTTCCAGCATTTCATTTCTTCCAAATTTTCTCTTTTTTGTATGTCTGTATTATAACCTATTTTTCTCATTAAGTCAATAATAGTAATTATTATTAATATATGTATTCTGTATACTTCGCTAACGCAGATATATAAAAACCCAGGCATCATCTTGTAACTGATTTCTGCCTGGGTTCTTATTCTTTATACGATTAATCTGGCCATGGTTTGGATAAATAAATTTCTTTCATTTATTCCATAAATCATAAGACTTTTGTTCCCACTGTCAAATAATTCTATGGCAAGCTTCATGCCTACCATGGGGTCAAATAGAAGCTTTGATGCCAATTCCCAGCTTTTTCCAATCGCAGCCGGTACCACCTGATTAATAATCTCTTCGCTTATCCCGGTCTCCATTGCGGCAAACGCGATCTGCTTGATGAAAATGGAAATCTGGTATAAATCAATACTTTCATCTTTTCCATCTCTCCGTTCCTGATATGCGTAGGCGCTCCGACTGATAAAGTACTGTAGCATCTTCTCAGAAACAGAACATTCCAATGAATGGAACGCCTTTTGAACCCAACATTGGTAAGACTTTTCATTAAGCTTGTCACAGCAAATTCCACTTTTTTTCTTCTAGAAATTCCAGTCTTTACTATTATCCAGTTTTTTCCGTCCGAATAATCAAGCAGGATTCTTCCGGGCATTCATTTATCAACGGTAAAAACTCTATTCTAAGTCACCAACCACCAGTTGAACTGGTGGTTGGTGACTTAGAAATATGTAAATAAATAGAAATCCGGAAGGATTCCCAAAGCCTGCGGATCCCTTCCGGATTATTCTATAGTTAGTACACGCGCCAAGTCCCACGGAGGTTCGGCTTGAAGCTCGTTTTACTGCTTGTTTCTTCCGTCCCAGACACCGTTTTTCTCTACATAGTATCCGTCTGGTGTTCTTTGTCCGGCATACATCATGCCTCTCTTTCCATCGGAAACCGGATTAAAATAGTACCATGCTCCATTGAGAAGCACCCAGCCGGTCTGCATGCCGTGTTCCAGATCCATATAGAACCAGCCGCCGTAATCCTCGTCTCTTAACCAGCCTGTCTTGGCATACCCCGTTTGATCAAAGGCCCACCAATTTCCGTTGATATGCTCCCAGCTATGTGAAATACCACCAGATTCACGCACGCTTCCCTTCGGGTAGGTATTATCTGCAAAGCGTAACCACCAGCCATGCTCATCCAGCATCCAATGGCTCTTTCCGTCATTGGCAAAGCTGTTTGTTTCTCCTGTGATAATTCCTGCCGTACTGTCGATCGTTCCTTTGACCGAATCCTGTCTGATTACACCGCTGCCGGAGGTTTTATTCTGTCCGGAAGACGAACTGTTGCGATTTGGTTTTTCCGGCTTTTCCGTTTCACCCGGTTTTTCCGTTTTGCCCGGCTTATCTTCCGGTGCTGTCACTTCTGCCGTACCGGTCATCACTGCGATCTCATAACGAGCGGATGCCCATTCATTCGGTGTAAATACCACCTCGTAGCTATGGGTGCCCGCCTGTGCCGTCTGCGCCGGATTCTTCCAGGCAAAGCTTCCGTATTCGGTGCTTCCTCCTGATAAGGCAGAATCACTCAGAGGACTTCCCGCCTTCACCGACGCTGCCGTCGGCCAGGTGATCTGCGGTGCAGCCACCTTTCCGATCGTAAATGTAAATGCAGCCGGAGCAGGCGTGTTGTATTTGGCCGCCCACTCCTGATGAGTGTCAAAATCAAACTCGGCTGTCATCCGGTGCGTTCCTACGGATGCGACTCCCGGCTTTGGCAGGTTGAGAACCGCAGTTCCAGCTTCCCCTACAGAGATCGTATCCGGATTCTGATTTCCATTATCATAGAAGTGGATCATACCCTGCAGCTTATCATCATACGCTCCCTGAATACTTGCAATGATATCAAAATCATCCTCGTAGGTTCCGAGAATCCCTTCCGGCTGCTGCACTCCGGTACTCCGGTTCACAGCCGTTAAGGTAAGGATAAAGGTTCCTTTTTCAATGGTGATCGTTTCCTTTGCCGCTGTGCTTGTGCCAAGGTAATTTGTTCCGTCTGCCATGGTGATGCTTACCTCTGCAGAACCCGTGCCTTTGATGGACACCTGACCCTGTGCATCCACGGTGAGAACCTTTTCATCGGAGCTTGTATAGGTCAGAGCTCCATCTCCCACTTTCTTCACACCTGTCAAGGAAAAGCTGGCATCTCCATAGGTTTTTTCTCCGGTCCATGCTTGCGGATCGATCGAAACCGAACCCTGTATCGGACGGATCGTTCCGGTCGTCTGAGCCGGATATACCACACGGTAATTCTGCAGATTCACTGCACTGCCCTCGGTCTCAATGACTGCCTCTGAAGGATCAATGGTTACCGCCTTACCGGTTCCGGCATTGGCATCTTCAAAGCTTCCTTTCAGGCCACTGATCGTGTAGATCTGACCCGAAGCTCCTATCTCTACCGTCGCCTTTAATGCGATATCGGTCCTTCCGTCATAGTTTTTTTCAATAGGTGTCGTAAGAACTGCATGCAACTCTTTCGGAGATATCTCCGGAATCACACTTTGGGTCAAAGTTTCTCCATACTGCCCTTCTGATATTTTAGTCGGTATAAATTCTACCTGATATGCAGTGGTTCCCTTTACCTCCGGATAAATAGAGGAAGCGGACATTCCGCTCTGATTCGCACTGAACTTCCATGTTCCTGAAACCGGTGATCTACTATAATTAACAACCTGAAATCCCTCTGCCAGCTTTACCAGAATCTGATCAAGTGTCTGTCCATAGGTTCCTTTCGTTTCAAAGGATACTTTGCCGGCGGGACCGTCGATCAGTAATGTATCCGGTGTCGTCACCGACAAGCGTTCAGCCGGCTTCGATGCAAAGCTGCTGTCTGTTGCTTTCACACGAAGGGTTACGTAATACGTGTTAGCCGGCTTCGGCGATCTAAACGTCCTCTCCGACTGCCACTTAGGCTCACCAGACTCAGATTTGGCAATTCCGTACTCGTAACGGGAATCGACCGGTCTTTTTACCTTGATAGAGTAGCTGTCTTTCGTTATATCTGTTTCCTGTATCTGGTCCGGTTTTGCCGGTCTTGCCGGAATCGTTATCTCGGTTGCTTCGCCTGCTGCGGAACCTGTAGCTGCTTTTCGCACATACAGAGTAATCTCTGTCGCACTCTCCGGCTGTTTATCCAGAATTTCTGTCAGAGAAGCCTCGCCACCTTTCGGGATCTTTTCCCAAGATGCAGCACTCTTGGATTCCGCATATTCGAGCTCATACAGAGCCATATTTTTCAGGACTTCCCTTCGATAATCAATAGAGGTCTGTTCACGCTCCAATACATTCTCATCCTTACCTGCCTCAACCTTTCCGGTAAATTCCACACCGCCAAAGGAGGCTTTCACTGCCTCCGATGCCGGAAGGTACATATAGAGCTTTCCGCTGGCATCTGTCCGGACATCCTTAAAGCCGTAGGAACTTCCTTCAATACCTGCTTTTTCAACCAGTGTATTATTCTCATAGATACCGGTCAGATCCGCTGTGGTGTAATAAACCGGCTTACCGTTCCCACCTTTTGCTGTATTCTTCTGCCACGTTTCGCCTACCTTTTCCCAGCCATAAATGACCGGTCGCTTTATATATCCATTCGCCCCTATCAAACAGATCGTTCCACCATTAATCTTCACATCAGTTGGTACATATGTAGAATTATCATCCCCCTTTCCAATATGAGCAACGTTCTGCCTATAGCCTGGGTCTTTATTATCTAAGCATATTGTGCCGCCGTCAATCAGCACCTTCGATGAACTGCCACTACCACTTCCGATGCAGGCTCCATATTTAGAATAGGCTGTAATCATTCCACCATGAATCTCAATATCGGCAGTTATCGCCGGTTTGCTACGGGCATATCCAATACCGCTTCCAATTCCGGCACCCTTCCACGAGCTTGCATTCACCGTTCCGCCTTCTATCACGATTTTACCGGTTCTTTCCAGGCTATTAGCACCTCCTGTTCCGATTCCGGCACCCCAACTACCTTTTGCAGTTACAACTCCTCCGCTGATCCGTATTTCTTTTACACTTTTTCCTACCGAAGCACCGATGGCTGCTCCCCTGGGATCTTCATACGTCATTTTTGCAATTACAGTTCCACCCTGGATGTGAATGGTTCCTGCATCCTGTCCTACATTTCCTCCAATTGCTGCACCCGTCTTGCTTACCTTTGTGTTATTGAGCACCTCTATGGAGCCCGGCTGTCCCGGTTCCTTGTCAATCGTAAGCTTTGCATCCTTCGCCACACTGATGCCGGCAGGTGAAGATTTCCCTGATTGATTAATCGAAATACTGTTTTCCCCTTCCAGATAGGTGGTCACATGGGATTTTCCGTTTATCTGAATCGGTGCGATAGCCTCTGCCGGTGTAATCGTAAGGCTCTTTAATACGAGCTTTAATTCCCCGGAAGCTGGGGTATCCACAGAGAGATGATACTTCTCTACATTATTCCCAGATGAAGTGATCCGATAGCATTTATCATAGGACTGGTCTATTAGCGTTGCTGTAACCGCCTGGCCGGAAGCATCTCTTTTAGAATATAAAATGGTCAGCTTACCATTTTCCTCGGAAAAAGATATATTTCCAAGGGACAGATCCAGCTCTCCCTCCAGTGCCTCTGCCGCATTTAATACGATGATATCCGTTCCGGCAGCCGCTGCCTTTACCGTTTCGTTGTCCAGAGTAAATCTTCCATCAGAGCTGCCTAATTCTGTGATGCCTGTATTTATCACAAACCGGTAATTTCCGGCCGGAAGATATGCCAGAGCATATGCATGATTGCCTGCTGCTGCATCGATTGTCAGCTTCCCGTCAAAGGCAAACTGGCCTTTGTTCTGATTTAATTCCATCGGATCTTCTGAGGCAGCTCCAGCCAGCCGTCCGGCCGTCAGGGATACCTTCGCTGCCGCCTGCACCTTTGATGAATAGAAGTGGAAGCGGACAGGATACAGGGGTTCTCCGATGGTGAGGGAAAGCTTCGTTTCCTCCTCTGGCTTCATCGTGAGGGTTCCTGTTACTGTAAAGCTATTCGTATTTTCTCCTTCCCCTCCTTCTTCCTGTACCAGAACCGATACCGGAACCTCTCCGGACAGAGGCGTATACCAGCTGACTTTATCCTTCTTTAGCTGATAACCGGAAGCTTTTTGAGATGAATAGCTTACTACATCCGGTGCAGTGCCGCCTTCGCTTGCTTCTTTCCCGATTTGAACCGTCAATGTATAATTTTTATCATTCTTCAAACGGCCATCATGGATGGTCAGATCCATTGTCTTCTGGTAGGCGTTTTGTCCAAGCATGACGGAGATGGTTTCATCCGTTCCTTTGTTTAAAGCAACCCTTCCCTCCATCGTCTTAACTGTCCCGCCACCGGAAGGCGTCAGCTCTACAACCATCTGCATATTTCCGGAATGGCCTATCCACTGGGTTATATCCGGTATCGTTCCCATGAATCCGGAGACGGTCATTTCTGCCTTTGTCTGATAAACCGGGTTTGTTCTTTCTGTATCATTCTCCCGATACAGGGATATGTCCGCCGGATAGGTTCCATCTGGCAGCTGGTTATCATATGCGGCGATCTGGAATGTTTTCTTCCCGTAGGTACAGTCTCCCCGCGGCTCAATCTTGCTTTCAAGCGGCAGCTCCAGCTGCACCTCCTCGGAAATAGTGATACTGCCGCCTTTCATGCTATTTCCACCAAGAGGCTTTAACACTCCATAACCAATATTTCCTCCCGTTACCTCCACAGATCCACTTAATATCCGGATATCGCCACAGGATAATTGTAAACCATTCACTCCATTCCATCCGCTGCCGATGGCTGCTCCCAGATATCCCTTCGCAGATTTATAAGAAAATACGGTTATATCGGGAGCTTCGCCATTCGTCCCGCCGATCACGATCGTGTCTACACCTCCACCATCTCCTCCTCCGATTCCGGCTCCTGTCAGCTTTCCTCCTTCTGCGCTTATCGTTCCACCCAGTATTTCAATGGTTCCGCCGATTCCATAGAGACCGGTTCCGATTCCGGCTCCTCCTTGATAATCCATCACTCCGGAAACCCAATAAACTCCACCTTCAGCTGAAATGGTTCCACCCTTGATTATAATCGTTCCTGTCCCATAGTTCGTACCTTCGGAATCTGTTGATCCGGCATTTCCTCCGATACCGGCGGCCCCATAGGCACCTCCCACTGCCTTCAGGCTTCCGTTACTCTGCTCCGTAATAACCAGTGTTGCCCCTTTTTCCACCTCAATTCCGGCTCCATGATCCAGCCCCAATAGTGTATTTTCTCCCTCTAAGGTCAGATTCAGCCGGGCATTTCCTTTCAGGTAAATACCAGCCAGATCCCATCCACTGGCTCCATCAGATTTGATCGTTACATCTTTAATGGTCAGATTGACCGTAACATTATCAATTGTGATACCGCCCTTGATGTCTGTATATGTAGACTCTGGTCGGTTGGTAGGACAATAGTTGCCGGTTATGGTTTTTCCATCAAACTGATCCACATTATTTCCATCAATTACCAGATAATTTTCATTCAAATCATACGGTCCATCCGCCAGCAGCGCCACGCCCGCGTCCCCTACCATCACATCAATCTCCGGCAGGTCAGCCGTATCCGCCACTTCAAATTTGCCCAGATCCTCCGGCAAGATCGGGGTATACACATACACACGACCATTATATTCCTGGTTCGCCTCAGCATAGCCCGCCCAGGTCTTCGTCGAGGTCTCGACTGGCTCGCCGTTTTCGTCAAATTCTTCGAAATAGTCTTTTTCGGAAATGCCGCCGTGGAACTCCGGGAGGTCACTCTGCTCTTCGTTCAGTTTCCAGGTTATGCCGGAAATCTGCCAGACTGCCGTTTCCGCCTCTGTATCTTTCTCTGTGCCCTTATTCGCTGCTTCCACCAGATGCACATTCTGGCTGTCTTCCGCCAGCATTTCATCCGCCCCTTCCACCTCAACATCCAGGGTATCCGGAAGGATGATATCGCTTTCTTTTGCACCCAGGGAGAACTTCTGCACCGCAATGGCCTCATCCAGCTCCAAGAACGCCTCTATCTCTGTTTTTATCTCTGCTCCTGTTGCTGTGCCGTTTGGTGCTTCATTTGCACCTGCCTCTGCTTTGTCTGCGCCTGCATCTGCTCCCGCTTCTGCTTTGCCTGTATTTGCATCTGCCCCTGATTCTGCTTTGTTTGCCCCTGATTCTGCTTCTGCTTTGTTTGTACCTGACTCGCCGCGGTTATCTTTTGCTTCCGCATTCGACGGAGAGGCTTTTAACGCAGATTTTTTTAATGTAGCTTCTTTTTCTGCTGTTTCCGCAGTATCATCTGCCTCCGTTTCAGCCCCGATCCGCTGCAGCGAACTGGCCGCCAATGCCTGCGGCTGCCATTCACATGTGTTCCATATTAATATAGCTGACAATGCAGCTGCTAAAATTCGTTTCGATTTTTTTCTCATGCCATTTTCCTCCCACTGAGACAAATTTGCTATTACTCACCACCCGAAAGAGGTGGGAGTCTTCTCGACTAAGATAAACATCAAGCTCCCGCAATATTTCCTTTTTTCGCATAATATTCTATACTAATAGTATATCAATTACGTGTTTTTCTGAAAACCACCTCGACGCAAATGGTCAAACCTCGACCTAATTGGTTTGGAAGCATCGAGGTAAAAGGAATGCTGCAGTGATGATGCATATTGCTATTGTGGAAGCTTTCGTTTCCGATCAGGAACATCTGATCGATTTATCTGTATATTCACTGAGAAGCTTTATAAGAGCCTTTGAGGATCTGTTATATCAATCATAGTTCGGAGGGACCAAAATCAAGCCAGGACATTTTTCTTTTGCGGAAACAACAGTCTCTCCAATCTGTATGTGATATTTCTTCGCTGGAATAGATTTAGCCAGAATGATACCGTGCCTTTTCTCCCGATCGCCGCCTACAGCACTCACCAGCTTTCGCAAATCCTGTTTTCCTCCCAGATGATGAATCCGGTAACAGGCCTCCCACGACAAAAAAACAGCTGACCAATTTGATCAGCTGCTCTTGAATGCTGTTTTAAGAATTTTTCGTTGCACACTCATGATTTTAGCTATTGATTCGGAAGCACTTCCGTTATTGCTCTACACCGTTTTTTGCAGAAAGTAATACCGTACAAACGAATATCTTTCCGATCATCGTTTATGAGGAATTCCTGGTAACGGCGATCCTGGATCTGATCAAGAGCTTTCTGGCAGGCAGTTTCCATTTCATCGAAGCTCTTTGTATACTTTAGTTCAATGACAATACCAGCGTCCGGGGCGTCCGTCTCCACAATAATATCTGCAAATCCCTCCCCCGCTTCAACATTTGATTTTACAAGCCAGTCAGCATTTCCTGTCAGGATGCCAACAAGAAGATTATGATAGGAACTTTCTTTTTCTTCCTTTCTTGCTTTTGTGTCAAATACACTGATGGAATTACTCAGTACACGGTTTAAATACTGCTCGATTCCTTCTGTATCCCCTGCTTCAATAGCTTTCCAGAATGCATTCAGGCGCTCCGTATTACTGAAAATTGATTTCTTAAACCATTCGTTTATTTGAAGCCGAAAAACCTCCCGCACTTCCCGGTTCGGAATAACCAGGCGGTAAGCTCCCTCTTCTGTCCTTCCTACCTGCGTAAAATATCCGGTTGTAAAGAGCACACTCCAGAGATTTTCAATACTCTGATCGATTTCCTTATAGGTGAGATCTAGGCGAAGTTCCTTTTCAATTACTTCCCCAGCAATCAGGCGCTCGATTTCATTTTTTGTTGTTTTATTAGCCTTATCGATAAATCGCTTTACCAGATCATTGCCACTCGTATTGATCCAATATGCCTCCGGTTTAGCTTCTGGATCATCCTTGGCCCGGTCCACAAAGTTGATAACATCCCATGGACAATAAACATCCGCTTTTCCGAAACGGTAGCCATCGTACCATTCTTTCACTTCCCTGAATCTATTTTCAAGATGATAGTCTGAAAGCAGCTTTTGGACCTCTGCATCCGTAAAACCGAACTGCTCATCAAAGCGTGTATCCGTAATCGAAAGAATTTTAAAGTTATTAAGTCCTGTAAAAATACTTTCCTTCGAAACACGAAGACATCCTGTGAGCACCGCAAACGCAAGTGCGTCATTGGTTTTTAATGCTTTTCCAAACATCGCACGGATAAGGAACACCATTTCTTTATAATAGCCATGCTGAAATGCTTTATCAAGCGGGACATCATATTCATCGATAAGGATAACTGTTTTCTTATGATAGTGCGAAAACAACAGTTCAGAAAGCGTCTGCAAGGAGCCCAGCAATGTCTCCTCTGTCATTTGATATCGTCCGTTTGAAAACATGGTCAATGCCTCGTATGTTTTCCTGGCATCTTCATCCAGAATTTCGCTTTTTCCGAGAACGGCATGACGCTTTGCTTCTTTTGAAATCAACTCCATCATCTGGTACTTCGCACTTTCAAAATTCAACCCTTCCACATTTTTGAGGGAGAGAAAGATGACGGGATATTGCCCCATGTGCTGCTCACAAAGTGCATGATTTTCAGAAACATAGAGTCCATCAAAAAGCGTTGGATCTGTTCCAATCTCAAAAAAACACTTTAGCATACTCATGTTAAGAGTTTTACCAAAGCGACGCGGACGAGTAAACAAACTCACCTTGCCGAGATTATCAAAAAGCTGCTCAATTAATTTTGTTTTATCTACATAGTAATACTGGTTTCTTCGAATTTCTTCAAAGCTTTCAATTCCTACTGGAAGTTTTAATTTATTTTCCATAAACAATCCTTTCGTTGCCATGGCCGAAAGTCTACTGTCTTCGGATGATGGATAGTCTGTCCCCTCTTATGGGAAAACTTCTGTTATTTCATTATCGCATATATTCTGCGAAAATGGAACCATCCACACAAAAATACGGCTTTGATTATTTCCTATTTTATACGAAAAGAGGTCCTGAAACCAGGACCTCTATTATGCAGAGAGTTTTCTTTCATTATGTGATGGTTGCTGCAATATTCTCAGTTATTTTTCGCTTTTCTTCTCCATTCCTTCGTAGGTAACAATGCCCTTGCTGTCGGTGCAGTAATAACGATCATCGGCATCTTTCGCATTCTTCTTATTTTTCTGGATCTTACCGGAAGTGTTGACCAGGTATGTTTCACCATCCCACTCCACTTTCTTCAGCTTCTCATCCTTATCAGCTTCCAGGCGTTTGCCCTTCTCATAGATCGCGCCGTCCTCAATGCCATTATAGCCCTGTCCGCGCTCATCACCGCTCTTGCGGAAGTTGTAGGTGTAACGCTCACCATCAATATCAAGAGTCGTCGTTCCGGTCTTCATAGCGCCTGCCTTGGAGTTTCCTCCAAAGTAATAAACCTCCTCGATATCGCCATCCTCAGGCAGATCATTCTCGCTCTCGATTTCTGTGTAGGACAGAATATCCTTATCTGATACCTCCAGCTTGTAAAGACCTTCCAGCATCTTGCCGTATTCATCAAATGCATAGTAATAACCATTGATTTTCTTAATACGGCTCTTTACTACATCTCCATCCTTCTCCGCATAATACCAGCGCTCGTCACCGTCAGAGTATCCTTCCGGATCCGTCTCCTCGCCCGGCACGGTCTTGAACCAGCCAACAGACATCCAGCTGTCCTGGATCGGACTGTAGAAGCTCGGAGTTGCAACAGAAGTATTGCTGGAGGTTGCATACCAGCTGAAGCGTGCATTTCCGTATTCCTCAAAGTAATACTTGCGTCCGTTGATGGTCTTTTTCGTATCTGCCGCTTTCTTGCCGTTGGCATTGAAATAGAACCAGTACCAATCCTGGAACTCATCGTTCGTCTGATCATCATCTATCGCGTCCAACCGTTCCCACTGATGACTTCTCATGGCACCATCGTCCGGTCCTCCCAGATAATACAGGCCGGTCTGCCATGCGTCATCACCGGTCTGACGCTCACCCTGTTCATCTATCCAGCCGTAGAGCATCTTTCCTTCCTCATCAAACGCATACTTTTTCGTTGCACCGTCTGCACGGACAATGGTCTTAAAATTCACTCTTCCGGAATCCTTCGCTTTGTAAGCTTTTCCGTCAGCGCCGAAATAATACCATACGGTATCAGGCTCATCATCATCCTGCGGATCATCGTTTTCCAGTTCTCTCCACTGGTTCCGCACCATGACACCACTCTCATCGACATAATAGTAATTGTCATTGTCCTCTACCAGCTGGCTGACTGCCATCTCTCCGTCCTCGTCCAGCCAGAACCAGTCATTGCCGGATTTTTTCCAGGATGAAGTTACCTCATCTCCATTCCGGTCATAATAATGCCAGATTTCATCCTCCTGTAACCAGCCGGTAGCTGCAAAAGCCATCATGGAACTTCCAAGTGTCAGCGCTGCTGCTGCACAAGGGATCAACATTGTTTTTGTATGTTTTTTCATCTTCATTTCTCCTTTCACTCGTCGTTGTTTCTGACAATACTGACTCTACACCCTGGAACAGTTCCAGGGTCAAGTGAAGTAAGAAAACCGTAATAATCCGTAATTATTCAGAAAAAATCTTTATATTGTTGACTATTTTTCTGCTGTAACTTATACTGACCGTATACTAAAGAGAAAGGACGGTATCTCATATGGCTTATACAGGTTTACTCCTCGCAAGTCTTGGAAGCATTCTCATCCTCGTCATTGGATGGTATATCCTTCAGGTTGTTGCATACTGGCAGATCTTCGAAAAGGCCGGTGAGCCGGGATGGAAAGCCATCATACCATGTTATAACACATATACCCAGTACAAATTTACCTGGAACGCTAACATTTACTGGTTTGTATTATTCGGAACCGTGATCGGCGGTATGCTGAAGTCTTTTGATGGGATTTTCTCTGTTCTCGGCTCTGCCATTTTACTAGCTGTCACCATCATCAACATTGTCGCTCTGAACAAGCTGGCCAGGGCTTTCGGCCACGGCACAGGCTTTACCATCGGACTGTTCTTTTTAAATCCGATCTTCAAGCTGATCCTTGGCTTTGGCAGTGATAAATACATCGGTCCACAGTAATCCGCATCAATCCATAACGCAAAAATGCCATCCGCACGTGTCTGACACGCAGCGAATGGCATTTTTTGTTTTTTATATGATAGGAAATTGCGTCCTATCATACGAAAACGCTCCGCGGGGATGCGCACTCGGCGCAAAGGCAGATGGTTGCCGAAGCAACCGCGCCTCGGCGCGAGAATGTGCCTTTGCACATTCTTTTTCAAGATTACCTCTGTACTCTGCCGGAGCTGTCTCCACCGGCCAGCTTTTCCACCTCAGACCGGGTCACCAGATTAAAATCACCCGGAATGGTGTGCTTCAGGGCTGCAGCCGCAGTTCCAAATTCCAGAGCCGCCTTCATATCCTTTCCATCCAGCAGACTGCAGATGAGTCCGGAGGTAAAGGCATCACCGCCACCCACACGGTCCACGATCGGCGCGATGGTGTATTTTCTGGAATGATAAAATTCCTTTGTCTTTCCATCCATAATGCAGGCAGACCAGCCATTATTGGATGCGCTGTGGCTCTCACGCAGAGAGCTTGCAATATAGCGGAATCCAAAACGGTCCGCCATCTGTCCAAAAATGTTCATGTAGCCGGACAGTTCCAGATTGCCGGACATGATATCACTGCCCTCCGGCTTAAATCCAAGCACCTTCTCCGCGTCCTCCTCATTGCCGATGCAGACATCTACATACTGCATAAGGTTGGTCATGACCTCGCGGGCCTTTTCCTGGGACCAGAGCTTTTTGCGGAAGTTTAAATCCACAGACACGGTAAGGCCATGTGCTTTCGCTGCCTTTAGTGCCGCTTCTGTCAGCCTGGCCGCGCTGTCTGACAGTGCCGGCGTGATGCCGGTAAAATGAAACCAGTCCGCATCCTCAAAGATCGCATCAAAATCAAACAGCTCAGCCTGCGCACAGGCAATGGAAGATCCGGCACGGTCGTACACGATGTTGGACGGACGCACAGAGGATCCAGGCTCCAGATAATAGATGCCGAGACGGTCACCGCTGCGGGAAATAAATGTTGTTCCTACATTGTATTTGCGAAGAGCTGCGACCGCGCAGTCACCGATGGGATTGTCCGGAATGGCGGACACAAATTCCGTGTCGTATCCATAGTTGGCCAGCGATACTGCTACATTGGCCTCGCTGCCGCCGTAATTGATATCAAATTCATCTGCCTGTATAAATTTTTCATTGCCCGGGGTCGATAATCTGAGCATAATCTCCCCCATGGTCACAATTTTTGCCATGTTGTTGTCCTCCATCTTCCATCAATACTCCGAAATGCCTGCTTTATTTGCTGCGAGCTGTTTTCACCGCCGCTGTAAATTCCTTCGCTTTGGCTGTCACTGCCGCATAATCTCCTGTCTTCGCGCCCTTTGTCAGACTGCTTCCGGTTCCAACGGCATAGGCTCCGGCCTTGATCCACTTGTCCACGTTATCGACATCCACACCGCCGGACGGCATAAATTCTCCCTGCGGAAGCGGCCCTTTAAACGTGCTGATAGCCGCCGGTCCCAGGATATTGCCCGGAAAGAGTTTGATCACATCGCAGCCTGCTTCCAGCGCAGCAATGGCTTCCGTCGGGGTCATAACGCCCGGCAGCATCGGTATCCGGTAACGGTTGCACAGTTTAATGGTGTCCAGATTCAGTCCCGGGCTCACCACATAGTTCGCTCCGGCCAAAATCACCTGTCTTGCGGTCTCCGGATCCAGCACCGTTCCCGCTCCGATCACAATACGGTCATCGTTCCGGTATTTTTCTGCCATGGCAGAGATAAACTGCACCGGATTTCCTTCCTCCATAGTCATAGTGATTTCAATAAAATGAATGCCTCCCGCAATGACCGCCTCAACGATTTTCTCTCCCTGTTCCGGGTTTTTCGCGCGAATCACTGCAATGAGACATTCTTCTCTCATTCTGGATAAAACCTGTTCTTTTCGCATATCACTTTTATCTCCTTCTCCTGAACACTTCATTGCCGGATATATCCCAGCATTTCCGAAAGCTGTCTTGCTTTTTTTAATACAAGCATCCCCAGTTCTTCATAGTTGACGGCTTCCCGGTACAATGTTGAAACACTGACTGCCCCCACCAGGCCACCATCTGCCCCAAACACCGGTGCACCCACGCACTCTGCATGCTCCTCCATCTCGCGGGCATCCAGCGCATATCCCTGCTCCCGCACCTGCATAAGTTCCTGCATAAGCCGGTCCAGATCCGTGATCGTGCGCTCCGTCCGCTTCACAAATGTCATACGTTTCAAAAGCGGCTGCAGAATCTCCGGCTCACTGTAGGCCAGAATAGCCTTTCCAAGTGATGTACAGTACATGGGAATACGGCTTCCCACCGTGGCAGTCGTGATAATGGGATTCTCCGGTTCAAACTTGCAGATATAAACCACCTCAATATCAGATCTCACTCCGAAAAATACAGTCTTCCCGATCTCATGGGCAAACTTCTTCAGCTCCGGCTCCATGATATTCATGATATTTAAGTTGTTGGTGTAATTAATGCCGATACGATATGCCGTGAGCCCGATGGTATACCGCTTCTTCTGCCCCCAGCTGATCTGCACCATGCCAAGTGCCTCCAGTGTGGTAACAATATCATAGGCACTGGTCTTTGGCAGCTCCAGGCGGTCGCAAAGCTCATCAAGCGATGCTCCCTCCGGTTTCTGGGAGATCAGCTCCAGAATCTCTATGGTCCGCTGAGTTGTACGATTTAATTTCATGCGTCTGTCCACACCTTTCTGCCGCTTCATAGTCTGCCTTATTGTGCGGAAAGTTCCGCAGTTTCCTCTTACATATAGCATCATTTTACTGAATATACAAAAATTAGTCAAGGTATTGACAGAATTGTCACATGGTTTATTACTGTTCACACATGTGTGCCCAGCAACAGGATTTTGCCTTTTTAGTTGTGTTGTAAATCACAAAAGAGCACAGAGAATTCATCCTTCCACTCTGCGCTCTTTTTTCTCCAGTGATTCTATTTACTTCCATATAAAGCCTGATACACCTTCAAAAACTTCTCATTCCTCTCCTTTGTTGCTTCTTTTGCCCGTCCGTCGCTGTAATCGTAAAAGCCCTTTTCACTCTTGACACCGTACTCGCCTGCATCAAAATGTGCCTGCATCAACTCCGGCACTTCTTTGGAATCGCACAGGTCTTTCATCAGATAGCTGCTGATGTGGGTGAAGGTGTCCAGACCACCAAAATCTGCTACTTCCAACGGTCCAAGACAGGCGTAGCGGAATCCAAGTCCATATTTCATGACATCATCAATACCTTCTGCGCTCACGACCCCCTGCGCTACCAGATCCAGCGCCTCCCGGAGTATTGCGAACTGAAGCCTGTTTGCGGCAAATCCCGGAATATCCCGGTTTACCAGAACTGGCTTTTTCCCGATTTTCAGACTTAAATCATAAACCGTCTGCGCTACATCTTCTCTTGTCTTTTCTCCTTTGATGATTTCAATGAGTGGCACCAGATGTGGTGGATTAAACCAGTGCATCCCGATAAAACGCTCCGGCCACTTCACCGACCGGGAAAGAAGATTGATGGACATTCCCGAGGTATTTGTGGTGATCACCGCAGTATTACTGATTACTTCAGAGAGTTTTTTATAAAAATCATCCTTAATCTCAAGGTTTTCAGAGAGATTCTCTGCCACAAAATCACAGGTTTTGAAGCATTCCATAGAAGTGGTATAAGACAATGCACCAAGCAGACTGCCTGCCTTTTCTTTCGTCAGATTGCCTGTTTCCACAAGTGTTGCCACATTGCTTTCGATCCGCTCCTTCGCCAGCTCCAGCGTCTCCTGCCTGTGGTTGTACAAAACCACATCGTCAAAATACTCTGCATAAATCTGTGCCATGGAAGACCCCATGGTTCCTGCCCCGGCTATCACAATTTTCTGAATCATCATCCGCTGTCTCCTCTCTTTCTCTAATCACACCCTGGAGTCTGAATCTGTATTTCCCCCGGCTTATTCCAGCTTCTATTCTCTGATTTTTGCTCCTGCGAATATATCGATTCTATCATTGCACATAGGAAATAGCAAGTTAGCGGTTATCCTTTTCTTTTTTCCGTGATCCGCTATAATAGAATTATCGTAACTGTTCAGTAGGTCTGCGCATTTACTGCGCTGACCGTAAGAAAACATAGGCGGGTAGGCAAAAATCCCATTGCCGCAGGCAATTTTTCATGGATTTTTGCTCGTGACTGTGAAGGTACTGAACAGTCACGAATTATCATGATACAGGGGGAAACTTACTATGATCGTAACCTTAAAAAGCCACACAATGACAACCCTGATTGATTCCATCGGGGCACAGCTTATTTCTCTGAAAAGCGGATCCGGCACAGAATATATCTGGCAGCGGGATCCGGTGCACTGGAAAAGCTGCTCTCCGCTCCTGTTTCCAACCGTGGGAAACTGCCGTGACGGCAAATATACGCTAAACGGTAAGACCTACACCATTCCCAAACACGGCTTCTGCCGGAACGCAGACTTTGCTGTATCTGTTTTGTCCGAGCAGGAGGCTTCCTTCACCCTCACCGACTCCCCGGAAACCCGGGCCAGCTATCCGTTTGCATTTCAGCTAAAACTGACTTATACGCTGACCGGAGACGGCCTTCAGCTTCACTACACCGTAACCAATCCAGATACTAAGCCCATGTACTACCAGCTTGGTGCCCATCCCGGTTTCAACTGTCCTCTGCAGTCCGGGGAACGATTCGAAGATTACGTTCTGGAATTTGAACAGGAAGAAACCGCCGGATATCACTCCTATGACTTAAACCGCATGGAATTCAACATGAACTCCTGTACCCCGATCCTGGATCACGCAGCCGTCATCCCGCTGACCCACGAACTTTTCGAGAATGATGCCATTTTCTTTACGGATCTGCGTTCCAAAAAAGTGGCACTGAAAAATCCAGCCACCGGATACGGCGTGGAAGTCTCCTACCCGGATTTTGCCACCGTTGCCTTCTGGACCGCAGCCGCCACCAAAGCACCGTTCTTATGTGTAGAACCCTGGAATGGATCGGCCATCCGCTCCGATGAAGACGATAACTTTTTGAACCGGCATTTTCTTCAGAAGTTGGAAGGCGGGGAGAGCAAGGAGTATCGGATTTGGATTAAAATAAACACCACAACAACTTCGAAAAAAACTTCGCCTGATCCGTTCTGAAAAAAACTTGGTATCACAGACAAGGATTTCCTGAGCAAAGTCGGGTGCCTGCTCTGTGAGGAATTTGCCGCAGCCCTGCAGGAATCACCGAAAAGCGCCAGAAAACAACTGGCAAAAGCACTCGGTACACAAAACAATTCCGTTCAGATATAAAAATATTGAGACGGAACCACTAAAAGGTCCGAAGTTCCGGAAACCGCATACAGAAACGCAGAAACGGTGGAATTTTGCGCTTTGTTCACTGCGCCGCCTATTGTCAGACCTGCGACCCAAACTCGCACGCGCTGCGTGCTCAAACAAGGGTCTCCGGTCTGACGCTATGCTCGCTCACAAAGCAAATTCCAATGTTTCTGCTTATTCTGTACGCGGTTTCCGGAACTTCTAC
>NZ_DBFCCJ010000004.1:0-17842 GCF_048380235.1 Ventrimonas sp.
CGTTCCTCCATTTTCTGTTCTCCGTTGTAAAATACCACAAAACGAGGCTCCGGGATTGCTACCGGAAGTTCCCCATACAAAAACATGTCTTTTGTCAGCACCGAGTAAAGATCTGCCACATACAACAGATTTCGCAGCGGCATATTTGGATTTTTCGTGGACTGGTGTTCATACAGAAACAGCCGGTCGCAGATCATAAAGGATACATCGTTTTTCATACCAAGATAAATGGCGTTTTCCAGTGTCGTGATGACCAGTTCTTCCGGATCCTGATATGCGGTGTCGTTCATTGCATTATAAAGTGCCAGAAGCGCCCGCTTTTCCTTAAAGATCATACGAAAGATCCGGTCTTTGTAAGCGCGAACCGGAATGGGGTGTTTCAAAGCTTCCTCGGTCTGATCAAATGCAGTTGTCAGTGTGTTTTTTGCCATAGGCATCTCCTTCCTTATGCCGGAATCCCATTCTGCTTTTCTTTATCATTCTGGAATTCCTTTGTGTTGGTAGTTGGGTGTTCAAGCAAAGAAAAATTCCAGTAGATAATTCAGAATGGCATCGCCATAGAAATGAGAGAACCGCAGGCTGTAAGCAAATGCACCATGACCAATGCAGTTTAAAAGAATATTTCTGCTTTGTCTATAACATATCATGTTTGCAAAGGTGCTGCAAGCATTTTCCGAAACTTCTGTTTTACTGGCTGTTCTGAGATAATAAATAACGCAGCCATTCTTATTTTTGTAGCGGAGCCGATACAGCGGGAAGTGAATGAGACCGCTTTCCGGGATTTTCAGCATATCAGGTGTTTGCATCTTGAACACACGTGTACGAATGCAGCGGATGTAGTCCGATGCAGGCGAACGCGTGTTGTGAGAGCAAGCAAACAACGATATGTGAAAATCCCGAAAAGCGGTCTCTTTCTCTTCCGAACTTTTATTCGTTCCGTCCTATAATTGCTATTTGCTGATCTTATCTCCCAGCACTCTCGTCCAGTAGTCTTTTGTTTCCGCCACAACCACACCGCTTAACGCCAGCAGTGCGATCAGGTTCGGCAGTGCCATCAGGGCATTGAAGATATCTGCAATGGTCCAGACGGCTTCTACGGTCATGAACGGTCCGATGAAGATGGCCAGGATGTAGAGAAAGCGGTATGCCATAACTGCGCCATGGCTTCCGTTTGATAAATACTCCAGGCAGCGCTCTCCGTAGTAGTTCCATCCGATGATGGTGGTGAAGGCGAAGAAGATCAGGCACATCATCAGAAGAAATGCGGAAAACTGTGCCGGTACCGGAAGTCCCATCTGGAATGCGCGGGTGGTAACAGCTACACCTTCCAGACCTGCGGTGTGGGAACCGGTCAGAACGATGCACAGGCCGGTCATGGTACATACAATGATGGTATCGATAAAGGTACCGGTCATGGTAACAAGACCCTGACGTGCCGGTTCCTTGGTCTGAGCGGCAGCGGCAGCGATCGGTGCGCTTCCGAGACCTGCCTCATTGGAGAAGATGCCGCGGGCAATTCCTTTCTGCATGGCGATGAGCACAGCACCGAGGGCACCGCCGGCAGCAGAACGCAGGCCAAAGGCGCTCTGGATGATCTCAGCAAATGCAGCCGGGATGCGGGCAGCGTTTAATACCAGGATCGCGATGCAGGCAATGATGTAAAATACTGCCATAAATGGAACGATAACGGAAGAAACACTTGCAATACGCTGAATGCCGCCAAGCACCACCAGAGCGACGCAGATGGTCAGGATGATACCGGTTATGACGACTGCAATGCTGTAATCATTTCCAAATAAGTTTATCACATGTTCCATGTTCTGGTCAAAAAAGTTTCCGGCTGCGGCAGTGATGCCGTTGACCTGGGTGAAGGTACCGATTCCGAGAAGACCGACACCGGCACCGAAGAAGGCGAAGATCTTGCCCAGCCAGCGCCAGTTTTTGCCCATACCATTTTCAATGTAATAGAACGGTCCGCCAAGTACATGGCCGCTTTCATCAATGGTGCGGTACTTGATGGCCAGTACACCTTCTGCGTACTTGGTAGCCATACCGAACAGTGCTGCGATCCACATCCAGAACAGTGCTCCGGCACCGCCGGCAACCAGCGCCGTGGCCACACCGACGATATTGCCGGTACCGATGGTAGCGGACAGGGCGGTACAAAGAGCAGCGAAGCTGCTGACCTCACCGTGGCCTTCATTTTCGTTCTGGAACATGTATTTACAGGCCATGCCCAGCTTGTGGAACTGGATTCCGCGCAGACGGATGGTTAAGAAGATACCGGTTGCGAGAATCAGGACGATCAGGGGAACACCCCATACAAAACCATCCAGCCAGTTCAGAAACGCACTTACTTTACTTAACATAATACTCACTCTTTCTCCCGTGGGGGTGTTTATATAGAAGCTCTGGGGGAAGAAAACCAGCAGAAAACCGGTTTTTTGTAAACAAAAAAGGAAGTATTCCAGCTGCACCTTCGCAGATGAAAAACTCCCTCTAAAGAGTGTGGAAAGACGGATGCATTGCTGCATCAGACTGCTCTGTCCTTTTGCCTGAGAGATTGGCACGTTCTGTGCTGTACACCTTCGGCGCTCCATACATGAGACTCTCCAGAGTTTGCTTCTTGAAAAGAAGCATAGACGATTTACTTTTGAAAAGCAAGTGTATTTTTAAAAAACGGGAAAAATTCTTCGGAAAAATACAATTTTATAAAGTACAGCTTGCAGATCTTTATAAAATGTGTATAATGAAAATGATAAATAGTTCAAAAAAGAACGGTTTTATTCTGAAACAAATGACAGGGCAGAGAAAAGTACAGAAGGAAGGAGAACACATGCTTCAGGCAACAGAATTTTTGCGTCTCATGCGCTTTATCACTAAATCTCATGAGGCGTGCATCCAGACCATCTGCAGGGAACACCAGCTTACCATGATGGAGGCTACCATCATTACCTTTCTGAGAAATAATCCCAGTGTGGACACGGCGGCAGATATCGCGGAACTGCGGATGCTGTCCAAGGGGCAGGTTTCCCAGGCAGTGGAGTCACTGGTCCAAAAAGGACTGGTGATAAGACAGACGGATGCTTTAGACCGGCGCCGGATTCATCTCCTGTTATGTGAAAAAAGCATTCCGGTAACAGATTCCATCGATGTGATCCAGCGGCAGTTTCTTGCCGGCATATTTGATGGATTTTCAGAGAACGAGATGGAATGCTTTGCCGTTTTTCATGAGCGGATCATGGAAAATGTCCGACGGTTATCGGAAAAAAATGAGAGAAAGAAGGAATGCACATGAATGACGAAAAAGATTTTTTAGGGAAGGAACCCATTGGGAAGCTGTTACGTTCCCTGGCTATTCCGACTATCACCGCGCAGCTTATCAACATGCTTTATAACATTGTAGACCGCATTTACATCGGCCATATTCCGGAGTCCGGGGCGATGGCCCTGACCGGTGTTGGAGTCTGCATGCCGCTGATCATGATCGTTTCAGCGTTTGCGGCCCTGGTGGGAAGCGGCGGAGCGCCGCGGGCTTCCATTCATATGGGAAAGCAGGATTATGATCAGGCAGAGAAGATTCTCGGCAACTGCTTTACGCTGCAGGTGGTGATCTCGGCTATCCTTACGGCGGTATTGTTCTGCTTTAACCGGAAATTCCTTCTGGCATTTGGAGCAAGTGAAAACACGATTGAATATGCAGTCAGCTACATGAATATTTACTCGCTGGGAACCATTTTTGTGGAACTGACGCTGGGCATGAACATGTTTATCACGGCTCAGGGATTTGCGAAAACCGGCATGCTCTCCGTGCTGATCGGCGCGGTCTGCAACATTGTGCTGGATCCGGTTTTCATTTTCGGAATGCATATGGGCGTACGCGGAGCAGCGCTTGCAACGGTTATTTCCCAGGCATGTTCCACCATCTGGGTGCTGGCGTTCCTGGCCGGAAAAAAGACTCGTTTGAAAATCCGTCTGCGCAATATGGGCCTGACTCCATCGGTTATCCTGCCGTGTGTAGCGCTGGGCGCGGCAACCTTTGTCATGCAGTCCAGTGAGAGTATTATTTCCATTTGCTTTAACTCATCTCTGTTAAAATACGGCGGTGATATTGCGGTGGGAGCCATGACGATCTTAACCAGTGCCATGCAGTTTGCCATGCTGCCGCTGCAGGGCCTTGGACAGGGTGCGCAGCCAATCATCAGCTATAATTACGGCGCGCGGAACGCAGACCGTGTGAAGGGCGCGTTTCAGCTTCTTTTGAAGGTCAGCCTGATTTATTCCACGCTGATCTGGCTGTTTGTACAGGTGGTTCCGCAGGCATTTGCGGGTATGTTTACCTCGGATGCAGAACTCCTGGCATTTACTTCCAGAGCGCTCCGGATTTATATGGCCTGTGTCTTTATGTTTGGAATTCAGATTGCCTGCCAGATGGCATTTACTTCGATTGGCTTTGCAAAAGAATCCATCATTGTGGCGGTGACCCGGAAATTTATTCTGTTGCTTCCACTCATTTATATTCTGCCGCATGTGCTGACCGGCAACCGGACCTTTGCGGTTTATACGGCAGAGCCGGTGGCAGATTTTCTGGCTGTGACCTTTACGGCGCTGCTGTTCCGGAAACAGTTTAAGAAGGCACTCAGCAGTCTTATGTAAAGAACAGAGTATGACTTCTGTTTTTATGAAAAGTGGCGTATTCCGTCAAAAACATGGTGGAATATGCCGCTTTTGTAGTTGTAAAAAAAACGTCATGTTATAGTGGGGATCATAGAAAAAAGAAAGGCTGTTTTGCGATGGATCTTGGCGAATTCTATGAGAAACATAAGCAGTATTACTACTGGAAACTGAGCAGGAAAATAAGCGGAATGGGACTTATATTTCCTGCGGAAGATATCATTCATGACGTAGTGGTGACCATGATAGCAGATGAGAAGCACCGGACAAAATTTGAACGTCTTCCAGAGCCTGAAGCAAAAGCATATTTTATGTCCTGCCTGAAGCATCGCCTTGTCGATATCATCCGGCGTGAAAAGCGCCGCAGGGAGTATCTGGAGACGCTGGAGCGCTATGAGAATAAGCTGGAAACAGAGAACAGCAATACAGAAATGATCGTAGTGGAAGAATTGGATTCCGGAAACAATATAGCCGGTACCCTGAAGCTTTTGAGACCCGAAGAACGGGAACTGTTACATCTGGCATTTATACAGAAAATGCCTTACCGGGAAATCGCAGGGCGGAGCCAGCTGCGGGAAAGTGCTATTGCCATGAGGGTGATGAGGCTTCGGAGAAAGCTCCTGAAAATATGCCTGGAACGCGGAATTTTGTGTGAAAAAATAAAATTTGGGTCTTGCCAACCGGAAAAACATGTGCTATCATGATGTCAATTTTCAGAAAGATATTTCTGAACAGGAACCATAAAAGGCAGTGAAGGAGACTCTTGCCAGCAGGACTTCGACAGGAAGAGGGCGTCACCGACTGAGAGCGCCGTCAGGTTGGACTCTGGCTCACAGGGAACACTCCGGAGCCGGTACTTCGAAACACAGACTTAAAAGATGGGCCATGTGCGTAGGGGTATCCGTCAGGCACACGTTACGTGTCTTAAAGAGCGGAGCCGCTTTTGCTCAAAGGGGAGCAGAAGGCAGGTCTCAATGCGGGTGGTACCGCGGAACATAACAAGAGTATAGTGTCCCGTCCCGGAATATGTAACCGTATTCCGTGGCGGGACTTTTTGTATTGAAAAATTCTCCCGGAATACAGAAAAATCACGTTCAGGTAAGGAGAAAGCAGCATGGAATTTTTAACAGGTGTCAAAGAGAAGGAAACAATCGGTATCAGAGAAATTTTAAGCGGGGATTATGTAGGAAAGACCGTAAAAATGAACGGTGCGGTCCACAACATCCGTGATATGGGTGAGTTTGCGTTTATTATTCTCAGAAAAGCAGAAGGCCTGGTGCAGTGTGTGTATGAAGAGGGAAAAACAGAGTTTGATTTAAAGGATTTAAAAGAAGAATCCGCAGTGGAAGTCACAGGTGTGATAGCGCTGGAAGAGCGTGCGCCGCAGGGCTTTGAACTCCGCCTTACCGGCATCCAGGTGCTGTCTGAGCCGGCAGAAACCATGCCGATCGCCATCAACAAATGGAAGATGAACACTTCCCTGGAGACAAGACTGAGCCTTCGTCCGGTATCCTTAAGAAACGTCCGGGAGCGCGCAAAATTTAAAATCCAGGAGGGCATTGTGAGAGGCTTCCGTGAGTTTTTATCTTCCCAGGGCTTTACTGAGGTTCATACTCCGAAAATCGTATCCCGTGGTGCAGAGGGCGGCGCGAACGTCTTTAAATTAAACTATTTCAACAAGAAAGCAGAGCTGGGACAGAGCCCCCAGTTTTACAAGCAGATGATGGTAGGCGTGTTTGACCGCGTATTTGAGGTGGCTCCGGTATTCCGTGCCGAGAAGCACAATACCACCCGTCATTTAAATGAGTATATTGGCCTGGACTTTGAGATGGGTTACATCGACAGTTTTGAGGATGTCATGGCCATGGAGACCGGCTTCTTAAAGTACACCATGGAGCTGTTAAAATCAGAGTATAAAAAAGAACTGGATATGCTGGGCATTGATCTTCCTTCCATTAGCCAGATCCCGCAGGTACGCTTCGACGAAGCCAAGCAGCTGGTATCCGAAAAGTACAACCGGAAGATCCGCAACCCCTTTGATCTGGAGCCGGAGGAGGAAGTGCTGATCGGCCGCTATTTCAAGGAAGAATACGACAGTGACTTCGTATTTGTTACGCATTATCCGTCGAAAAAGAGACCGTTCTACGCCATGGATGATCCGGCAGATGCCCGCTTTACCTTAAGCTTTGACCTGCTTTACAAGGGGCTGGAAATCACCACCGGCGGTCAGCGAATCCACGATTACCAGATGATCCTGGAAAAGATGGAAAAGCGTGGAATGGATCCGGAGGACATCAAGGATTACCTGATGATCTTCAAATATGGCATGCCACCGCATGGCGGTCTGGGTATTGGTCTGGAACGTCTGACCATGCGCCTGTTAGATGAGCAGAATGTCCGCGAGACTTCGTTATTCCCGCGTGATGTAACCAGACTGGAACCGTAAACTAGGAGTTGGAGGAGAAAAATTATGGCAAATATCATCAGCGACGAGACCATTGAATATGTTGGAATTCTGGCGAAGCTGGAACTCTCGGATGAGGAAAAAGAGACGGCCAAGAAGGATATGGGCCGGATGTTAGACTATATCGACAAGTTAAATGAACTGGATACCAGCGGTGTAGAACCTATGTCCCATGTATTCCCGATGAACAACGTGTTCCGGGAAGATGTGGTGACCAACGGGGATGAGCGGGACAAAATCCTGCTGAATGCACCGGAGCAGAAGGACGGAGCCTTCAAGGTTCCGAAGACGGTAGAATAAACGGATAGAAAACGAAAACTGTGGAGAATCCGGATGGATTCAGGAAAAGCTGTGGAAAACAGCAAACATGACAGACATGAATGGAGGAAACAACGTGAGTATCCTGGATTTAACAGCGGTAGCGCTTGGAAAAAAGATCAAGGCCGGCGAGATCACGGCCGTGGAAGCCACAAAGGCAGCTCTGGCCCAGATCAAGACTCTGGAGCCGGTTTTAAACTGCTACGTGACTGTAGATGAAGAGGGCGCTTTAAAACGCGCCGAAGAAGTACAGAGACAGATTGAAGACGGAACCCTGACCGGTCCTCTGGCCGGTGTTCCGGTGGCGATCAAAGATAATATGTGTACGGAGGGACTGCTGACAACCTGCAGCTCCAAAATCCTTGATAATTTTAAACCGACCTATACGGCAGAAGCAGTCAGAAATCTGGAGGCAGCAGGAGCCATTATCCTGGGAAAAACCAACATGGATGAGTTCGCTATGGGAAGCACCACCGAGACTTCCGCTTACGGTGAGACGAAAAACCCCTGGAACCCGGAGCATGTGCCGGGCGGTTCCTCCGGCGGTTCCTGTGCGGCAGTGGCAGCCAATGAATGCTTCTTCGCTCTGGGCTCCGACACCGGCGGTTCCATCCGCCAGCCTAGCTCCTTCTGCGGCGTGACCGGCATTAAGCCGACCTACGGGACGGTTTCCCGTTACGGCCTGATCGCCTACGGTTCTTCCCTGGATCAGATCGGACCGGTAGCAAAGGACGTGACCGACTGTGCCACGATTCTGGAGACCATTGCTTCCTATGATAAAAAAGACAGCACCTCCATGAACCGTGAGGACTGTGATTTCACTTCTGCCCTGGTGGACGATGTAAAGGGCATGCGCATTGGCATTCCGCGCGACTATTTTGGCGAGGGGCTTGACCCGGAAGTAAAGGATGCCATTTTAAAGGCAGCGAAGGTTCTGGAGGAGAAGGGAGCCATTGTAGAGGAGTTTGATTTAAGTCTGGTAGAATACGCAATTCCGGCTTACTATGTCATTGCTTCCGCAGAGGCCAGCTCCAACTTATCCCGTTTTGACGGCGTGAAGTACGGACATCGGGCAAAAGAGTACGACGGCCTCCACAGCATGTACAAGAAGAGCCGTTCTGAGGGCTTTGGCCCGGAGGTAAAGCGTCGTATCATGCTGGGCTCCTTCGTCCTCAGCAGCGGTTACTATGATGCCTACTACTTAAAGGCACTCCGCACGAAGGCGCTCATCAAGAAAGCTTTTGACAAAGCTTTTGAGAAATATGATGTAATCCTGGGCCCGGCTGCTCCGGCTACAGCGCCGAAGCTGGGTGAGTCCTTAAGCGATCCACTCCAGATGTATCTGGGCGATATCTATACGATTTCCGTAAACCTGGCAGGACTTCCGGGCATGACGGTTCCATGCGGAAAAGACAGCAAGGGTCTTCCAATTGGTCTGCAGCTGATCGGAGACTGTTTCAAGGAAAAAAATATCATCCGCGCAGGCTATGCTTACGAGTGCAGCAGAACCTATGAAACGCCGGAGCTGGCAAAACAGGCAGAAAAGGAGGCACAGTAACATGAGCAAACAGTATGAGACCGTCATTGGTCTGGAGGTTCACGTAGAACTGGCCACCAAAACCAAAATTTTCTGCGGCTGCTCCACGGAGTTTGGCGGAGCGCCGAATACCCACACCTGCCCGGTCTGCACCGGTATGCCGGGTTCTCTTCCGGTTTTGAATAAGCAGGTTGTGGAATATGCACTGGCAGTGGGGCTTGCTACCAACTGCGGCATCAACCAGTACTGCAAATTTGACCGGAAGAACTATTTCTATCCGGATAACCCGCAGAACTACCAGATTTCCCAGTTATATCTGCCAATCTGCCACGACGGCTGGGTAGAGATCGACACCGCAGCAGGCAAAAAGAAAATCGGCATCCATGAGATCCACATGGAGGAGGATGCCGGAAAGCTGGTGCATGACGAGTGGGAGGACTGCTCTCTGGTGGACTACAACCGAAGCGGCGTGCCGCTGATCGAGATCGTATCCGAGCCGGATATGCGAAGCGCCGATGAAGTCATTGCCTACCTGGAGAAGCTTCGCCTGATCATCCAGTATCTGGGTGCCTCTGACTGTAAGCTGCAGGAGGGCTCCATGCGTGCCGATGTCAACCTGTCCGTCCGCGAGGTGGGCGCACCGGAGTTTGGCACGAGAACCGAGATGAAGAACTTAAACTCCTTTAAGGCCATTGCCCGTGCCATTGAGGGCGAGCGCGTCCGTCAGATCGAGCTGATCGAGGATGGCAAAAAGGTCATCCAGGAAACCCGCCGCTGGGATGACAACAAGGAATCCTCCCATGCGATGCGTTCCAAGGAGGATGCGCAGGATTACCGTTACTTCCCGGATCCGGATCTGGTTCCGGTATGGATTTCAGATGAGTGGATCGAGCGGGTGAAGGCAGCGCAGCCGGAGCTCCGCACCGAGAAGTTGGCACGCTATGAGAGTGAGTATGGACTGCCGCAGTACGATGCGGAAATCCTGACCGGCTCCAAGCATCTGGCTGATGTATTTGAGCAGACCGTGGCAATCTGCGGCAAGCCGAAGGAAGTTTCTAACTGGCTGATGACGGAGGCCATGCGCCTGTTAAAAGAGCAGGAGCAGGAGCCGGAAGACATGAAGTTTTCTCCGAAGAATCTGGCAAAGCTCATCAGCCTGGTAGAGAAGAACGTTATTAACCGTACTGTTGCGAAGGATGTGTTTGAGGCTGTGTTTAAGGAAGATGTGGATCCGGAAGGTTACGTTGAGGAACACGGCTTAAAGGTGGTAAATGATACCGATGCGCTGACAAAGACTATCGAGGAGCTTCTGGAGAAGAATCCGCAGTCTGTTGCAGATTTCAAGGCCGGAAAAGAGAAAGCCATGGGCTTTATTGTAGGTCAGACCATGCGTGCCATGAAGGGCAAGGCAGACCCGGCTGTGGTAAATCAGCTGGTAAGAGAACTCATGTCTCGGTAAAAAAGACAGTTTTCACTCAGATGTCTTTGCAGGGAAACCAGAGACAGAAATCGAATATATATTCTATTAAATTTGTGAAAAATGCGATTGTAATACCGATATATTTCGTGTAGAATGGAATGCAAACCAAGAACCCCGGGTGTCAGCGCCTGGGTGAAGAAAGGGAGTACACAGCTGATGAGGAGGAAAAAGAAGATGCAGCCATATGCAGAGATGAGCACAGAGGAACTGCAGGAGCTCAGAAAGCAGCTTTCTGCCCAGTACAAAGAGTTTCAGGGAAAGGATTTAAAACTGGACATGTCCAGAGGTAAGCCGAGCGTGGAGCAGCTGGATCTTTCCATGGGAATGATGGATGTATTAAGCAGCAGTGATGACTTAACCTGTGAAGACGGAACCGACTGCCGTAACTATGGTGGACTGACCGGAATTAGGGAAGCCAAAGAGCTGATCGGAGACATGATGGAGGTAGCTCCGGATTACATCATCATTTACGGCAATTCCAGCCTGAATGTTATGTTCGATACCGTATCCCGATCCATGACTCACGGCGTAATGGGATGTACTCCGTGGTGCAAATTAGATAAAGTGAAGTTCCTTTGCCCGGTACCGGGTTATGACCGTCATTTTGCCATTACCCAGTATTTCGGCATTGAGATGATCAATGTTCCGATGACTCCGGATGGCCCGGACATGGATATGGTGGAAAGACTTGTGGCAGAGGATGACAGCATTAAGGGTATCTGGTGCGTGCCGAAGTATTCCAATCCGACCGGAACCAGCTATTCCGATGAGACCGTCCGCCGTTTTGCAAGACTGAAACCGGCCGCTCCGGATTTCCGTATCTACTGGGATAATGCTTATGGCGTACATCATTTATACGATCACGATCAGGACCACCTGATCGAGATCCTGGCAGAGTGTAAGCGTGCCGGCAACCCGGATATGGTTTACAAATTCGCTTCCACCTCAAAAATCAGTTTCCCGGGTTCCGGTATTGCAGCCATCGCAACCTCCCGCAACAACCTGGAGGATATTGAGAAGCAGTTGAAATTCCAGACCATCAGCCATGATAAGGTAAACCAGCTGCGTCATGTCCGTTACTTTGGTGATATCCATGGCATGGTAGAGCATATGCGCAAGCATGCGGATATCCTGCGTCCGAAGTTTGAGGCAGTCATTGATACCCTGGAGCGTGAGCTTGGCGGTCTTGGTATCGGAACCTGGACCAAGCCAAAGGGAGGCTACTTTATCGCCTTCGATTCCCTGGATGGCTGTGCAAAAGCTATCGTAGCGCGCTGTAAGAAAGCCGGTCTGGTTATGACCGGTGCCGGAGCAACCTATCCATATGGAAAGGATCCTCATGACACCAATATCCGTATTGCACCGTCCTATCCACCGCTGAGTGATCTGATCCTGGCAATGGACTTGTTCGCGCTGTGTACGAAGATTGTAAGTATTGATAAGATCCTGAAAGACCGGGAAGAGGCGCAGAAAGTACCGGAGCAGGCATAACGTGTTCTAAAAAATAGAAAAGAAAAATCCATGCTGTTTGCGTGTGAACGCAAGCAGCATGGATTTTTCTTTTCTATTTCGCCGCCTTTACTGCATTTTGGATTGCCTCTGCCATGACTTCTGCTGCCAGTGTTCCGGCAACATTTAAGTCTGCTTCTACGGTTCCGATGGAGGCGGCATAGATGGAATCGCCATCGGCCATGGTGCCTACCGGGTTAATGCAGCGTGCGTAGCCGCTGCGGGCCATGGAAGCAATTTTGCTTAATTCTGCTTTGGAAAACGCGCCGTTGGTGATAATAGCACCGATGGTGGTATTGGCTTTGCTGTTTGGATCGTGTTGGAATTGGTCGGTTCTCTGGCTGAATTTGTAAAGCTCTTCCAGTGTATCAAAGAATCCGCTGCCATCTGGTTTTCTTGGACCGGCAATTTTTTCGCCGGTAGCCGGATTGAAGACATCGCCGAAGGCATTTAAGATTACAACTGCGGCAATCTTTAAGTTACCGATGGAGACTGCATACATACCGAGACCGGTTTTGGTTGCTTTGTCGCGGCCATAGATTTTTCCAACACTGGCGCCGGTACCTCCGCCTAAGATGCCGGATACCGGATGCGGATGTTCTGCATCCTGGCAGGCAGCATAGCCCATAGCAGCATCCGGTCGGATATCAGAACGTCCAATACTTAGGTCGTAGATACAGGACTGGCAGACTAACGGTACTTTCGCAAATCCGGTTTCATAACCAATACCGTGTTCTTCCAGATAGCGCATGACCCCGTCACTGGCAGCCAGGCCGAAGGCAGAGCCGCCGGAGAGTACAATGGCATTGAGCGGATTGTCTGCAGTGATGGGGGATGTAAGTGGCGTTTCCCGGGAAGCAGGTCCCCCTCCGCTGATATCAATACCGGCTTTTGCACCGTGGTCGAAGAGCAGAACCGTTACACCGGTCATGGCCTCATAATCCTGGGCGTTGCCGATGCGAAGACCCTCAAGATCAGTAATGGGAATCTCTTTGACAGAGTCGAATAATTTCATGATGAACCCTCCATGTTTGAAATAGTTAAGCCGCAGGAATCCTGCGGCTTATGAAATCGTTTCTTCTATTATATATAGCCGTTTTTACTGACGGAATGCTGCAGCCAGTGCGCGGGATACGGCGCTGCCCAGAATGGTGCAGGCAACTGCCTCAATTGCACCCTGAACACCGACAAACAGAATCACGAAAATAAGCGGATTTGTTGCGCCGAGCTTGGTAACGATGCCCTGGATATACTCCGTATTATAGAAAAAGAGTACCAGAGAACTCATGAAGAACAGAGTGTTTAACAGCGGGCAGGACAGGCTTGCCACGATGAATGCACCGTTTTTGGAAAATCTCTTTACCAGCTGGAAAATCAGACCGCAGATCCATCCTTCAAGGATTCGCGGAACCAGGCAGGTAAATAACAGGCCGAACGGATTGATCTGCAGAAGCGCTGCGCTGAATGCAGAGCCGCCGGTTAATGCCATAACTACGCTGGTCAGGCCAAAGGCTGCGCCGCAGATGGCACCGGCTGTCGGTCCAAGAATGATGGCGCCGACGGCAACCGGAACGGTTAAAAAGGTGATGGTAAGTCCCGGAGTACGTAAGTAACCGAGCGGTGAGAAGGCCATAACGAAGATAATCGCTACCATAAGGGCCAGCTTCACCATGAATGAAGTCCGGGTGTGTGAAAGTTCTGAACTGATTGGATTCCTTGTTGCTGTTTTCATTGTTTTCTCCTTCTTTCGCTGATAAAACGGCATGATCTGCTGCGCACAAAGGCAGCCGGACCGGTGTCCCCCTGTTTTTCAGCATTTTGATATTGAGTGGGGATACAATGAACGGAATCTTAAGAAAGGCAGACGGACCTGGCAGAAGTATCAAGATACTGCTCCCTGAGAAATGTCGCTGACAGAGTAAATTGTTGCAGCCGGAATGGTCTGCACGGGTTCTGTCTGGACAGATTATGAAAGGGCGCAGAAGACTGCGTCCGAACTGAGATTTGATACATTTTCCTAAGAATAACGTTCAACCCTACTATAACACAAATCTTTCAAACGGCAAGTGTTTCTGGAGATACATAGGAATTTTTTTTATTTTATGCTATACTGGAATCGTATTTGTGCTAATCTGGAAGAAACTGGATGGATCAGTGCCGGGCTTCTGACAGAAAAGATGAATGCGGAAAGAGAGGAAAATGATATGAAGAAAACAATGACAATGCTCCTGGCGTGTGCCATAACTGCGGCATCTCTGGCTGGATGCTCCGGTGCAGACAAGACTCAGACAGCGGCAGAGAAGGAAGCTGTAGAGGAGACAACCGCAGCAGAGACAGCGGCGGAAACTGCGGCGGAAAAAGAGACTTCTGAGGCAGTAAAGCCAGACTCAGATGCAGAGACTCTTCGCGTTGGTTCCCTGAAGGGGCCTACCACCATAGGACTGGTTTCCCTGATGGACAAGGCTTCAAACGGGGAATCGGAGGGAGCTTATGAGTTTACAATGGCAGCAGATGCTTCTGAACTTGCGGCGCAGGTGGTTTCCGGTGATCTGGATATTGCGCTGGTTCCGGCCAATCTGGCAAGTGTGCTGTACCAGAAAACAAAACAGGGCATTGAGGTCATTGATATCAATACGCTGGGTGTGCTTTATGTGGTTTCTGCGGATGATTCCATCCACAATATCGGGGATCTGAAGGGGAAAACGCTGTATATGACCGGAAAGGGAACTACGCCGGATTATGTGCTGCAGTATCTTTTAAAGGCCAACAGCCTGAGTACCGATGATGTGACGATTGAATATAAGTCTGAGGCTGCTGAGGTTGCTGCGGTATTAAAGGAACAGGAAGATGCCATTGGTCTTTTGCCTCAGCCTTTTGTGACTGCCGCTATGGCACAGAATGAGAATTTAAAGATGGTGCTGGACCTGACAGAGGAGTGGGATAAGACCCAGCCGGAAAATGGCAGCTCCCTGGTTACCGGTGTTACAGTATGCCGTAAAGAGGTTCTGGAACAGAATCCGGAGGCAGCAGAGCTGTTTGTGAAGGAGCATGGAGAATCCGCTGAATGGGTCAATGCCAATGTGACCGATGCCGCAGAGCTGGTAGCAGCGGCAGGAATCATCGAGAAGGCTCCGATCGCTGCAAAAGCGATTCCGTACTGCAGCATTGTCTGCATTGATGGTGAGGATATGAAGACCAGACTGTCTGGTTATCTGGAGGCTCTGTATGAGATGGAACCGTCTGCTGTAGGCGGACAGATGCCGGATGATGGTTTCTATTATCTGCATGAGTAGGTTGAGAAAGCCGTTTATCATCTGTCTGTGGCTGGCATTCTGGCAGACTGCAGCTGTGCTAGTCCACAATTCCATTATGCTGGTGGGGCCTTTTGAGGCCCTGCTGGCATTGTGGTCACTGCTTCCGTCCGCGGATTTCTGGCGCTCTGTTGCCGGCTCCTTTGGACGCATCAGTACCGGCTTCCTGCTTGCGTTTGCAGCTGGAATACTGCTTGGAAGCCTTGCATACACAGCTCCGCTGCTGGAAGAACTTCTGGAGCCCTTCATGCTGTTTCTCAAGGCAGTTCCGGTGGCCTCCTTCGTGATTCTTGCCCTGATCTGGGCCGGTTCCAGAAACCTCTCCGTGGTAATAGCGTTTTTGGTAGTATTGCCGGTGATCTATGTCAATACCTTAGCCGGATTGCAAAGTACAGATCCGAAGCTTCTGGAAATGGCCGTGGTGTTCCGGATGCCGGTCTGGCGGAAAATACGGTTTATCTATCTTCCGGCGCTGGTACCATATCTGGTAAGCGGATGCCGCATTGCTCTTGGCATGAGCTGGAAGTCCGGTGCGGCAGCAGAGGTGATCGGCTTGCCGGAGCACTCCATCGGCGAACACCTGTATATGGCGAAGATTTATCTGGAAACGGCCGATCTGTTTGCCTGGACTCTGGTGATCATTCTGGTGAGCGCCGTGTTTGAGCAGATGGTGCTGTTTCTGATTTCCAGGCTTTGTCCGCAGAGAGGAGAGGTTACACATGAAACTGCAGATTTGTGACCTGTGTAAACAATTTGATGGTGTTTCGGTGCTGGATCATGTTTCTATGGAGCTGGAGAGCGGGCATATTTACTGCCTTACGGCACCATCCGGGAAAGGGAAGACCACACTGTTTCGCATTCTGATGGGGCTGGAAACGGCAGACAGCGGTCGTCTTTTCATGGAGAGGGTACCGATCGGAGCGGTTTTTCAGGAGGACCGCCTGTGCGAGACATTTTCCGCAGTGGATAACGTCCTCATGACATCTCCCTCATCTATGAGCCGTGCAGAAGTGAGGAGAGAGCTTATGGAGCTTTTGCCGGAGGAGGTGCTGGACCGGCCTGCAGCTACCTTGAGCGGCGGGCAGAAACGCCGCGTGGCTATCTGCCGCGCCCTTTGCGCCTTGTCTGAACTTCTGATCCTGGATGAACCGTTTACCGGTCTGGATGCAGGAACAAAGGCAGATGTAATCCGCTATTTACAAAAAAAGAGTGCCGGGAAGCTTACGCTTCTCAGCACACACCAGGAAGAAGATATTTTAGCTCTGGATGGGATTCAGATCACGATATAATTTGGTGTTTAGTATGCGATGATTTCGTAACCGTCCTCCGTAACCAGAACCTGGATCTCCCACTGGGCAGATGGTTTGCCATCTTCCGTGTATACAGTCCAGTCATCATCTGCGTCAACGAAGACATCTGGTTTCCCCATGTTTACCATTGGCTCGATGGTAAACATCATGCCCGGGACCATAAGCATTTCCGTTCCGCGTTCGGATACATAGCTGACCCACGGCTCCTCATGGAACTGGAGGCCTACACCGTGTCCACCGATCTCGCGCACTACGCTGTAGCCGTTCTCACGGACAAAATCGTGGATTGCCGCGCCCATGTCACCCAGGAAGTTCCACGGCTTAACTTCTTTCAGGCCAACCTCAATACTCTGTCTGGTAATTTCCACCAGCCGCTTTTTCTCCGGAGAAACATCACCAATGCAGAACATACGGGAAGAATCGGAGTAATAGCCATCTAAGATGGTAGAGCAGTCTACGTTGATGATGTCGCCGTCCTGCAGTACGCGATCCGGATCCGGAATGCCATGGCAGACAACCTCATTGATGGAGGTGCAGACGCTTTTTGGGAAACCCTCAAAGTTTAACGGAGCCGGGATGGCGCCGCGTTTGGTGGTCTCATCGTAAACCCACTGGTCAATCTCCTCGGTGGTGACACCGGCTTTGATATGCTCAGCTACATAATCCAGGACTGCAATGTTGACCCGGGCACTGGCCTTGATCTTTTCAATCTGCTCCGGCGTTTTGATCATATTGTGCTCCGGCACGATGCAGCCCTTGTTCTCGTACATTTTCAGTTTTTCATCAAAATCATAGTGGCATTTTTTGTATTTGAGCCCGCTGCCGCACCAGCAGGGACTGTTTCTGTCGATCATGTGCATGGAAAATTCCTCTTTTCTTATGAAATTCATTATCTGCTATCAAGCGTAGCATGGAAAAAAAGTTTGTCAAGAGAAAATCCGGTTTTTGAGAAATTGCAATGATAGGACGGAACGAATCAAAGTCCGGAAGTGAAAGAGACCGCTACAAAAAGAATAACGGCTACAGCTCATATTGACTCTGCCATAAAAAGAAAAACATGCATAAGAGTACTTCCTGAAAATGCTTGCAACGCCCATACAAACATGATATGTTATAGACAAAGCAGAAATATTCTTTTAAACCGCATTGGTCATGGTGCATTTGGTTACAGCCTGCGGTTCTCTCATTTCTATGGCGATGCCATTCTGAATTATCTACTGGAATTTTTCTTTGCTTGAA
>NZ_DBFCCJ010000005.1:0-44959 GCF_048380235.1 Ventrimonas sp.
ACAAGATCAGTGACATAATCCAGATGGAAAAATATCTGACCCTCTATCAATGTGCAAGGGAATGCAATGATTTTGACTCCTTTGTAAAGGTCGTGGCGTAGTTTTGTGCAATTTTTCAAATTTGCTCATTTATAGTTATAATAACAGAATGATTTCAAACAACAGGTACGAAAACTTCTGCTTAAAGTATTAAATAGACGAAACGACAAGAAACGTTATACGAGGAAAGGATTCAAAGAAATAATGAAATTCTATCCCTTAGCAATGCCTACATCTATGTCAACTTGTTTTGAAACTGCAAATATTATTATGGAGAGCCGTATGCAGGAAAGCCGCACGTACGGCTCTGTGAGTGGCTTACGTTGTGAGGCATAAGTCTATTCGACTTCTTCATGAACGAATATAGCGGCACCCCAAACTCATACGCCTTGTCTGAGCACGCAAGGCGTATGAGTTTGGGGTGCAGGAGAAACAATCAGCTATAGAGCACATAAAGTACAAAATTCTGCTTAAAGTCTGCGGTTCTGTATGCGGAGCCCAAAACTTCGGACTTTATTTAGATATTGTGACTTATATTTATTTAACGCAGCTTCTCTAAAAACATCAGTAGGAAACTGATCAAAAGTAGCACACTAGAAACCCAGATTGTAGTGATACCTAGTTTCAGAGACATTACGCCGCCTACACCGGCTCCAATGGCAAAGAAGAAAATAATGCCAAAATAATAGAGAAACTGCCGCAGCTGCTCCGGCTTGTGATCCTCAAAATACATGGTCAGCGCTGTGGTTCCGCTTCTTAAGTTTCCGATACACATGGTACTGGCGTAGGAATAGCCGCCCACCTTGCGGAAGGACTGCACCTGCATCGCGCAGGCAAAGGAAACCAGCACAGTAGCCAGCATATTCCGCTCCTCCGGCAGAAACCCTACCAGCGTCAGTATGATAATCTCCAGCAGAAGAATGCTCTGCCTCCAGTGCAGCTTCCTTGCGTCTTTAAAATGCAGATGAATCTCTTCTGAAATATAAACCCCCAGCACAAACGAAAGCAGCGGTACCAGATACCTCAGTGCGCTTCTCATGTTGCCACTGATGATATGCTGGCTCATGAGGACCACATTTCCAGTCTGCGCATTGGAAAATACATGATCGCGCACATTATAGGTATAGGCATCCTGAAGTCCGCCGGACAATGCCAGAAACATATTATTCAGAAACGCCTCAGACATCTGTTTTTCTGTCAGCAGCTTCGCCGCACATTTTTTCAAATAATCTGTATTCATGATAACTTCTATCCATTTCCCATTTTATCATCATTTGTTTGCCAGCCGCTCCCCGGATCCCGGGTTGCCGGCTCTGGTTCATTGTACTTGACTTTCCGGCAAATGTCCACCCCTATTCCAAACAAAAAGGCCTGTTATCCCACAACGATTATCTGCGAAATAACAGGCTCCTCCTTTCATTCCCGGATCAGGAGAACAGATTGCGCTTAATGCGGTTGATCAGTCCGCCGCAGTTCATGATATCATTAATGAAAGCCGGAAACGGTGTAATCTCATAAGTCTTGTTCCGGGTCACGTTCATGAGGATTCCCTTGTCAAAATCGATGGCAAGCTCATCCAGCTCCTGGCAGTCGTCTACTGCTTCGGTACAGATTACGATTGGAAGACCGATATTGATCGCATTGCGGTAGAAGATACGGGAAAATCCTTTCGCCACCACGCAGGAAAATCCTGCTGCCTTGACGGATTTCGGTGCATGCTCTCTGGAGGATCCGCAGCCAAAGCCGACTCCGGCTACCAGAACATCTCCCGGATCCATGCGTTTGATCAGATCCGGATCATAATCCTCCATGCAGTGTTTTGCCATTTCACTGTCTTCTACAATACTGGTATAACGTGTCGGATACATCTGGTCTGTATTGACATTATCACCGACGCGTCTTGCTTTTCCCTGAATAAACATTATTCCATCACCTCCTGCGGATGTGTGATCCGTCCGGTAAGCGCACTGGCCGCCGCAACAGCCGGGCTGGACAGATAAATTTCTGATTCCAGATGGCCCATACGTCCGGTAAAGTTCCGGTTCGTTGTCGCAAGGGCCCGCTCGCCTGCTGCCAGAATCCCCATGCTTCCGCCGATACACGGACCGCAGCACGGAGTCATGATGGCACAGCCTGCGTTCATGAAATCCATCAGAAGGCCCTCTTCCATGGCCTCGCGGTAAATCTTCGGAGTCGCAGGAATGACAATGACGCGTAGTCCCGGCGCAACCTTCTTTCCGCGCAGGATATCTGCTGCTTCCTTTAAGTCAGACAGTCTACCGTTGGTGCAGGATCCGATAACGATCTGATCCAGCTTTACCTCGCCAAACTCAGAGAAGCATCTGCCGTTATCCGGTTTGCCCGGGAAAGCTACAATCGGCTCAACCTCATCCAGATCCAGTACCAGGGTCTTCTCATATGCGTCAGCCGGAGCCTCCCCGCATACGATACCGCCCTCAGCGCCCACTTTCTTTAAGTAAGCTCTGGTTACATCATCTACCGGGAATACTGCATTCTTTGCGCCGGCCTCTACCGCCATGTTGCAGATGGTCATACGGTCATCCATAGTCAGATCCGCAATGTCACCCACAAACTCCAGGGACGCATAGTCCGCGCCATTTACGCTGATCTGGCGAAGCAGCCAGAGAATGATATCCTTTCCTGATACCCATTTTTTCTTTTTGCCGCGGAGCTCCACGCGGATTCCGCGCGGAACCTGGAACCACAGCTCTCCGGTCAGCATGGCTGCCGCCATGTCCGTGCTTCCGATACCGGTGGAAAACGCGCCGAATGCACCATAGGTACAGGTGTGGGAATCCGCACCCACGATCAGGTCGCCGGTATGTACATAGCCCTTTTCCGGAAGCAGTACATGCTCTATTCCACCATTTCCTACATCATAAATATCAGAAATCCCCTGTGCTTTCGCAAACTCTCTGCAGGCCTTGCACTGGGTTGCTGTCTGAATATCCTTGTTCGGGGTAAAATGATCCATTACAATTACTACCTTTTCCGGATTTTTCACCTTTGCACCCTCGATTTTCGCGAACTCACGGATCGCTACCGGGGTAGTCAGGTCATTTCCGAGAATCAGATCCAGGGATACCTCAATCAGATCTCCCGCCTTTACAGACTCCATGGCGCAGTGGCGGGCCAGAATCTGCTGTGTCATCGTCATACTCATCGGTTTTTCTCACTCCTTTTTGTCTATATCCATTCTTTTTACTGGTCCATAACAGCTCCGTCAGTAGTCAGCCTGGTTACCACTTTACGGCGCTCAAACGGGAATTTTTCTTCCACACCGTCTATCAGCTCAATTCCAAGTCCCGGTGCGTCCGGCACGATCAGGAAGCCGTCCCGGCACTCCGGCATACGATCCACGATATCGCAGACATGGAACTCGGATTTTCCGGTCTTCTCGAACACGAAACGCGCATGGGCTGCCGGTCCGTTCGGATCCGGATATTCCTGAATGGTAAAGCACGGAACCGCTGCGTCTAACTGGATGCAGGCTGCAGTTGCTACCGGGCTTAACGGATTGTGCGGGATGATTCCAAGATGGTTGGCCTCCGCAATCGCTGCAATTTTCTTCGCTCCGGTGAAACCGCCGCAGACACAGATGCTCACACGCAGATAATCCAGCGCCTGACGTTTTACCAGCATCTGGTATTCCTGCGGTGTATGGATACGTTCACCGGTTGCCAGCGGAATGCGGATCTTCTGAGCCACCCATGCCATGGAATCAAAGTTGTCCGGAATCAGCGGATCTTCGTAGAACATCGGAAACAATGGCTCTAACTGGGAAGCCAGCGCAATGGCCTCCGCAGGGTTTAAACGCCGGTGATTCTCGATACATAAGTCTACATCCAGGCCAACTGCCTCACGGATCCGGCTTAAGCGCTCTACACCATTGCTCATCTTTCTTGCATAGGTCTCAAAATAGCGGGTAGATCTCGGCTCATCCAGGAACGGGGATAAATGACCGATAGCCGTAAAGCCTTTCTCCTTCTCTGCCAGGCAACTCTCCATCAGCTCCTCAAAGGAACCCCCGGATACATGTGAGTATACCCGGACTTTATCTCTTACTTTGCCGCCCAGCAGCTGGTATACCGGCACACCATAATACTTTCCGGCAATGTCATACAGCGCGATATCGATGGCACTCAGCGCACCCAGGACAGCCGCTCCGCGGAAATGGAAGCAGCGGTACATATACTGCCAGTGATGCTCAATCCGCAGCGGATCCTGACCGATCAGATACTCGCGGAAGGATTTGATCACCTCTCCGGAGGACTCCAGAAAGCCCCAGTCGCCGGATTCGCCGATACCGGTGATTCCCTCATCGGTATATACTTTTACAAATAAGAATTTATTGACCGGAATTAATTTGATATCTGTAATCTTCATACTTCTGCCTCCACTCTGTCTACTGCCTGTTTGATGATAGCCGGTGCCCGCAGGCATTTCTCGGTGGTGACTGCACACGGTGAGAAGCGGAGCCCTTTCTTCTGAGGCACCACATATACATGCTCCTCCTCCAGATATGCAGCGACCTTAGCCGGATTTTTGCACGGAATTGCGATGAAATAGCCATGCTTGTACGGACAGCACTTTAAGCCCACACGCCGGGCTTCCCCGTAGAAGCTCTGGCCGCGCTTTGTAATCAGATCCGAGAATACCAGGCGCTCTTTGTCTACCTCGGCTTTCACTTCCGGATTCAGATTAATGTCCACCAGAATCCTCTGGGCGATCCGGACAACATTGGACCATACGGATCTGGAGGAATAGGACATGGCGGCCTTGAACAGGTCTGCAGCCTCCTTCGTTTCCGCCAGGCAGACAATGGCACCACAGCGCATGCCGCACATGGTATAGCTCTTGGACATACTGAATACCACCAGGGTCATCATGTTTTCCGGCATATCATGGATGCTGTCAAAAATAGATCTGGTTTCCTCAAAGCTTCCGTCAAAATCAATATAGGACACATCCAGACAGAAGGTCAGGCGGCGGTCCGGATACTCAGCTGCCAGCTTTTTCAGAACAGCTGCTACCTTGTCCATCTCTTCCTTTCTCATGGAGTAACCGGTCGGGTTGTTGGCCGGAGTATTGAGCAGCAGCAGTACCTGTTTCTGTTTTTCCAGAAGCTCTCTTAAGCCTGCTTCCATGCCCTCTACGTTAAAAGTATCCTGATCGTTGAACATCGGAAAGTCTTTTAAGAAACGTCCGTGCTCCTCACAGATGTTGCGGTACGGTCCCCAGATCCAGTCGGTGGTCAGAAGGCTGTCTCCGTTATCCAGAAAGTTCCAGATGGCATGACGCAGTGCGCCGCAGCCGCCCGGAGTCGGAACAGACTCTACATGGAAGCGCTCACTGACATGACCGAACAGGGAAATCTGAACCGCCTCATTGAAGCCTGGTATACCACCGATCGGCGCATAGCTGCACATCTCCTCTATCGGCATGGAACGAAGCATCTTCTCCACCGTTGGAAGTACCATCAGCTTTCCGGCATCGTCCTGACACTCGCCCAGAGTGGAATTGATCACAGCATCTCCACCCAGCTCTGCAATGGCCGCTTTGGCCTTCTGGCTTGCGGCAAAAATTTTATCCGGTGCATACTCACGCATTGCATGATCTGCAAGTGTTACATATTTCATAGGTTTTCTCCCTTCCGTTTTCTGCAATATACTCTGTCCTTATTATAATAGAAAGAGCTTCTCAGCGTAAAATACACTTTTTCTATGTCTCCATAACCTCTTTTTATGGCTTACCGTTTCAGCTCCTGCTTGATAAAGGAGATCAGCGTGCGGGCATCGTTGTAGATCACCTTGCCACGCCGGGTGATGAGGCCGATCTCCGCCCGCATGGGATTTTCCAGCGAGAGCGCACAAATCTGGTCATCCATACGAACCGCATCCCGGAGCAGGAATGCTCCGCAGCCGTCCCGTATCACCAGATTTTTGATGGTATGCAGCTGGCCGGTCTCCATCCAGATATCCGGTACTACCCGATTCTCCTTCATAAGCTGCTGTACCCGCTCATTGATGTAAAACCCTTCCTGAAACACCACCAGTGGACAGCTGCAGGCTTCCCGGAAGCTGACGGATTCTTTCTTCGCCAGCTCATGATCCTTTGAGACACAGAAACAAAACTCTGAATTGTACAGATGCGTCCACTCCACATCCCAGATGCGAGAGGAGTCCACCGACAAAATGGCCAGATCCAGCTGGTCATCCAGAAGTTTTTTGACAATATCAATGGCACCGCTCTCTTCAATCTCCAGACTGATATCCGGATATTCCTGCCGGAATTTGCCAAACAGAAGCGGCAGCAGAAAACTTCCGATCTGCAGCGGAACCCCAAGGCGGATATGATTTTTCTGCCCCACGAAATCATTTAAATCCCGATTCAGGGTGTCCATGCTTTTCAGGATTCCGTCAATGCGTTCCTGCACAAACCATCCTTCCTCCGTCAACTGAATCTTGTTGTTTCGCCGCAGGAACAGGTTTACCCCCAGCTCTTTCTCCAGTTCATGAACCGCGGCTGTCACAGAAGGCTGGGAAATATGCAGTTCCTTTGCAGCCTTCGTAATGCTCCCGCACCGACAAACGCAGGAAAAATATTCCATCTGGCTGATCTTCATATATTCTCTCCTTCCGTTTTTATTCATGGTGTCCGCGCCTTTGCTCTATACAGGCACGACACGGAATGAAAAAAACACCACAGACGGAACTGACACAGCATAAATGCTGTCCCCCGGTTCCATCTGCAGTGTTTTCCTTGTTTTAAGCAGCCTTTGCTGCTTTATTTGCCTTGATGCGTTTTACCAGCGGCATACCGATAAAGATGATGGACAGAATCAGTAATGCACAGCTTAACGGTCTGGTAACGAATACAGACAGAGAGCCGTCAGCAAACTTCATGCTCTGAGTCCAGTTGTTCTCCATCATGCTTCCCAGGATAGAAGCAAGGATCAACGGAGACTGCGGAATCTTGTACTTATTGAAGGCATATCCAATAAATCCAAAGAATACCATGACATAAATGTTGAATACGTTGTTGCTTACTGCAAATGCACCGGTTACACACAGGGTCAGAACGATGCCGCTTAAGATCATACGATTCAGACGAAGTACTGCGGTTGCAAGGAAGTTACAGTAGTAAACGGAAAGCGGAAGCATGATGATGTTGGCTACGATGAAGCCAAGGATAATCATGTATGCCATTTCCGGGGTATCACGGAACAGGGTCGGGCCGGTTCTCAGTCCCTGAATCGTCAGTGCGCCAAGGAACAGAGAAGAGGTAGAGTTTCCAGGAACACCAAGAGACAGAAGCGGAACCATGGAACTTGCTACCACTGCATTGTTTGCTGCCTCCGGAGCCGCAATACCCTCCGGAACACCAGTACCGAATTCGAGGTTCGGACGACGTCTGGAAGCCTGGTCGTATGCCATGAAGATTGCCATGATCATGCCAGCACCTGGAATAATTCCGATCACGTTACCAATAACACTGGACTGTACCCAGATCGGAAGCAGGCGTTTCGCCATTTCCTTGTCCGGAAGAACCACCTTTACTTTTTTGTAGTTCTCTTTTACATCTTCCTTGAAGTTTTCTACCTTCTGTTTTACTTCTTTCACCTTCGGGGTCTTCTGAATACCCTCGATCATCTCAAGAATTGAAGTAATACCAAACAGGCCGATTAACATCGGGATCAGGGAAATACCATCCATCAGGCTGACCTGGCCGAAGGTAAATCTTGCAAGACCGGTCTGCGGGCTCATGCCGATACAGCTGAAGATCAGGCCGACAGCCATCGCAAGAATGTTCTTTGCAATGTTGTTGCCTGCCATGCCGATTACGGTACTCATACCAAGTACAGCCAGCATAAAGTATTCCGGCGGTCCAAACTTCAGTGCCTGTTTTGCCAGGAACGGAGAAAGGAATAACAGAACGATCGCACTGGTCAGTCCTCCAAAGGTGGAACTGGATATGGCCAATCCAAGCGCCTGTCCGCTCTTGCCCTTCTGGCTCATCGGATAACCGTCATACGCGGTAACTGTAGCAGATGCAGTGCCCGGAATCTTTAACAGAATAGACGGAACAGAACCGCCGCAGGCAGATGCACAGTAAATACCAACCAGAAGACAAATCGCAACCTGTGGTTCCATACCGAATGTGATCGGGATCAAAACCGCCATGGTAATACTGTCGTTTAGTCCCGGAAGGGAACCAACAATCAGGCCGATCACAACACCGCCTAGCAGTGCAAGTAACGCAGTGGGCTGTACCAGCTGCCCTAAACCTAATAAAATGCCGCTCATAAACCCACCTCCTTAGAAATCAAGCAGTATCATCGGCAGCGGAACTGACAATAATACTTTAAAAATAAAGAATACGCATGCAACTGCAAGCGCAGAACACAGCAGGGTAACACCGGTCTTTTTGTAACCCAGAGAACGGATCACAAAAAAGCACAAAATAAACGTATCAATAATATAACCGATTTTCTTTAACAGAAATACATAAATAACCAGAGCCAGAAGTGTAATTCCAACCATCTTCAGGTTCACACCCTCCAGCTTTACAACCTGCTGGTGTTTGATCAGAATCTCAACAAATAAGTATACCGCACAGAGCAGCAGCACACCGGCTGACATGATCGGGAATACACCCTCACTCTCCATGGGAATGGCCGTCACAATGATATAAACCGCCATCAGCATAAACACGATCGGCATAGCCAGTTCGATCATTAATTGCTTTTTATTCACAGCAATTCCTCCTTTTTTATCGTTTTCTTCACACTGTAAGAAAAAATGCGCCGCGCCCGGCTGCTTTATAGCCCGCGAGGCGCGGCGCATCATGGCAGTTAATGCTTACGAATGCTTACAATGTTTACTCGGATTAGTTACCCTTTAATTCCGGAACCAGAGCCTCCAGATCCTTAGAGCACTGATTAGCATATGCCTGGAAATCTGCTGCGTTCTTGTATGCATACGGAATGGAAGCTTCCTTCATAGCATCAATGAACTTGTCAGAAGTGATGATCTTGTCGAACTCAGATACCAGATAATTGTATACATCATCCGGAACACCGGCCGGGCAAGCGTAACCACGGAATGCACCAGCTACCAGATCTTCACCCTTTTCTGTGAAGGTTGGAACATCCGGGATGTCTGCATTTCTCTCTTCACCGCCCATTGCAAGGCCGATGATCGTACCATCTTTGATCTGGCTTACAGTCTCACCAGTACCCATGAATGCTGCATCGCAGTGACCGCCCATCAGCTGCTGCATCTGTACGGATGCACTGTCGTTGTGCAGATACTCAAAGTTTAAACCAAGGTCTTTTGCAAACTGGATTGCTGCAATGTGATGTGCAGTAGAATGACCCGGAGTTGCAACCTTTACGGTATGAGTCTTAGCATACTCAATGAACTCCTCATAGGTCTTGTACTCTGCAGTCGGCGGAACTACCAGGATCTCAGGATCGAAGCATACCATGCCGAGCGTCTTGAAGCTGTCCAGAGTGTAGGTTACATCTTTTAACAGCGGGTTGTTTACAACTGCACTGGTGTAAGCCAGTAAGGTGTAGCCATCCGGATCTGCGTTAGCCACAGCGGTATGACCGATAACAGCACCGCCGCCTGCCATGTTCTCAACGATCAGGGACTTACCGTCAAAATAATCTTTTCCTGCCGCTTCTGCCAGGATACGAGTGGTGATATCTACACCGCCGCCTGCATCGTAAGGAACGATGATCTTAATGTTCTTTTTCGGGAAATTGTCCGGTTTTGCAGCCTCTTTCACGGTCTCAGCTGCCTTCTCTTCTGCTGCAGTCTCCTCTGCCTTTGTCTCAGCTGCTGCCTCGGTAGCTGCTTCGGTAGCTGCTGCAGTGGTCTCTGCAGGTTTGCTGGAGCATCCTGCTAAAGATGCTGCCATGATTCCTGCGAATAATAATGCTGCCATTCTTTTTTTCATACTGTCTCTCTCCTTTTTCTTTTATCTATCGTTCATTTCCAAGCCTGGTTTATGCCAGCGCTTTCACGATCCGATCAAGTGCCTGTTCTACCGTGGATTTCGGACAGGCGATGTTCATCCGGAGGAATCCATCTCCATCCGGGCCAAAGGTCTTGCCGCTGTTAAATCCAAGCTTCACAGTCTCAACAAAGAATTTGTTTAGCTCGTCCTGACTCATATTCAGTCCGCGGCAGTCCAGCCATACGAAATAAGTACCATCTGCATGGATTGCCTTGATTCCCTTTACATCTTTCAGGGTTTCCTCGACAAGGGCACGGTTCTTTTCAATATAAACTGCAAGCTGGTCTGCATAGTAATCGCACGCTTCATATGCAGTACAGAATGCAATGGTTCCGCAGATATTCTCACCAATCTGCTTATTATTGACTACGATATCATGAACTGCATTCTTGAGTACCGGGTTTGCAGCGATGAAGGCCGCGGTACGGAATCCCGGAACATTGAAGGTCTTGCTTGGGTTCATAAAGGAAACGCTGTTCTGCTCGAATTCCTCACAGATACTTGCAAACGGAATGTGCTTGTGTCCGCTGCTTACGAGATCCTGATGAATCTCATCTGCAAGAACAATTACATGGTATTTCATGCAGATATTTCCAAGCTTTGTAAGTTCCTCTTTCGTAAACACATGACCAGTCGGGTTCTGCGGGTTACAGAGGATAAATAATTTTGTTCTCGGATCTTTACATTTCTCTTCGAAGTCTTCAAAGTCAATCTCGTAATGATCTCCGGTTAAAACCAGCTTGTTTCTTAATAAATGGCGTCCGTTATGATCGGAAAGATCTGAGAACGGCGGATAACACGGAGACTGGATCACAATGTTGTCTCCTGGCTGGCTCAATGCACGTACCGCACAAATCAGTCCGGTAATAACGCCCGGAACAAATTCAACCCATTCCGGATTCACGTCCCACCCGAAACGTTTTTTCTGCCATCCTGCTCCTGCTTTCTTTAAGCGCTCGCTAATCGGAGTGTAGCCGTATACGCCCTGTTGCATTCTTGCTACCAGCGCATCTACAACCGGCTGCGGAGCCTTAAAATCACTGTCTGCAATCCACATTGGGATGACATCTTCCGGATATACGGAATATTTTTTGGAATCAGTTCCTCTCCGGTTGACAACCTCGTCAAAATCATGTACCAAACTCATCTTCAGCATTCCCCTTTCTTCATCAGCACCGATACCCTCTCCCTATGCCTGTCTCCAGTATAGGCTCCGATCCGGTATTTGTAAAATACTGCTTTTTGATTGTCCCATAGGTTTTTCCTATCAGTTTTTTTGGTATACCATATGTTTAACATGTTTAGAGTCTAAACCTTTTTTTCCTGTTTGTCAATATACCATTGTATAGTTTGTTGTATTCCAATAAAGTTATTGATTTTTTTTGTGCAATTTATCACACAAAGAAAAGTGTAGTGCTTATTTTAATCCGTTTTTTTGCCTTTTCGCTTTATTTTTTTAATTATGTCTTGTTTTCTGAAGTATAAGACTTTTCTTTATGCTCTGCCTCCAGTTATGATTTCATCTCCGAAGCGCTATTCCTACTTATCTGGTATGTTAATATGTTATACTGGTTATTTTTCATTTTTTCAATCTGTTTTCTTTCGTTTTTTCCAGAAATACAAATTCCTTCCACAAATAGCAAAAGCAGAACCGTCCTTCCGGCAGTCCTGCTCATACAATCCATATTCTGTTTTATACAATGTGTCTGCTTTATGTGCATCTGTTTTTATGCTTTTCCTGCCTTCCATTGCTTCCAGAGCGGAAGTCCGATGAAAATAATCGAAAGAATCAGCAGCGCACAGCTTAACGGTCTTGTAACAAACACGCTCAGGGATCCATCTGCAAACTTCATGCTCTGGGTCCAGTTGTTTTCCATCATGCTGCCAAGAATAGAGGCCAGGATCAGCGGAGACTGCGGAATCTTGTATTTGTTAAAGCTGTAGCCCACAAATCCAAAGAATACCATGACCGCAACGTTAAAGATATTGTTGCTTACCGCAAAGGCACCGGTCACACATAATACCAGCACAATGCCGCTTAATATTTTCCGGTTCAGGCGCAGCACAGCCGTAGCCAGCACATTACAGTAATAGACCGACAGCGGAAGCATAATGATATTGGCCAGCAAAAATCCCAGGATGATCATATATGCCATCTCCGGGGTATCGCGGAACAGGGTCGGGCCGGTTCTGAGTCCCTGGATCGTCAGTGCACCCAGAAACAGGGATGAGGTAGAGTTTCCAGGGACACCCAAAGACAGAAGTGGTACCATAGAGCTTGCCACAACCGCATTGTTGGCAGACTCCGGTGCTGCGATGCCCTCCGGTACACCGGTGCCAAATTCCAGATTCGGACATCTTCTGGAAGCCTGGTCATAAGCCATGAAGATCGCCATAATCATGCCGGCACCCGGGATGATTCCGATGACATTACCAATCGCACTGGACTGGATCCAGATTGGAAGCAGGCGTTTGGCCATAGCCCGATCCGGCAGTGTTACCTTTACCTTCTGGTAATTCTCTTTTACGTCCTCCACAAACTGCCTGGCATCGGTCTTTCCCTTGATGGATTCGATCATTTCTAATATAGAAGTAATACCGAAGAGACCGATCAGCATTGGAATCAGGGAAATCCCATCCATCAGACTGACCTGTCCAAAGGTGAAACGGGCCAGTCCGGTCTGCGGGCTCATGCCGATGCAGCTGAATAAAAGGCCGACGGCCATGGCCAGAATATTTTTTACCACGTTCTTTCCAGCCATGCCGATTACCGTACTCATGCCAAGGATGGCCAGCATGAAATATTCCGGCGGGCCGAATTTCAAAGCCTGCTTCGCCAGGAACGGTGACAGAAACAGCAGAACAATTGCACTGCTGATGCCGCCAAATGTAGAACTGGAAATCGCCAGTCCCAGAGCCTCTCCGCTCTTTCCCTTCTGCGACATCGGATAACCGTCATACGCTGTTACCGTAGCGGATGCAGTTCCAGGAATCTTTAACAAAATTGACGGTACAGAACCGCCGCAGGCGGACGCACAGTAAATTCCGATCAGAAGGCAGATTGCCACGCTCGGCTCCATACCAAAGGTAATCGGAATCAGAACCGCCATAGTAATACTGTCATTCAATCCCGGAAGCGAACCTACAATCAGGCCGATCACCACACCTCCAAGCAGTGCCAGCAGAGCCATCGGCTGCGTCAGTTGCCCTAGCCCAAGTAAAATACCGCTCATACATTCCCCTCCTCGCGTTAAAAATCAAGTATGATCATTGGAAGCGGCACAGACAGTACCACCTTGAAAATCACGAACACAACTGCTACAGCAGCCACGGAGCAGACCGCAATCATGCCATATTTCCGGTATCCCAGTGAGCGGATGATGAACGCGCAGAGAAGAAACGTGTCAATGACATAACCGATCTTTTTCAGCAGGAACACATACACCAGCAGAGCCAGCAGCGTAATTCCCACCATTTTCAGGTTTACCCCCTGCAGACTCACGACCGCCTGCTGCTTCTTCAGCGTCTGGAACAGCAGATATACTGCACAAAGAAACAGGACTCCTGCCGACATCATGGGAAAGATTCCCTCACTTCCCATGGATAATGACTGAACTGCTACATAGGCTGCCATCAGAATAAAGGCGGCCGGCATAGCCAACTCGATGATCCATTGCTTTTTGCTCATCCCATAACCTCCTTGCCTTCTTTTGTACGCGCGTTAAGGAAACTATAAAAATATTTGGCCTGTTTAGATTCTAACCTACTTTATGGAAATAATAAAGTTAATATGATGTTAACTTTTGCCGTGAAACCATATATATTTTTTTATTTTTCTGTGCATTTTTAATAATTTTATTTTCTAACAAAAAAAGAACCGGGCTTGTCACTGCAAAACCCAGTTCTTTTTCCTTATGCTTTTCTACTTTTTTTCTGCCGGCAATGCCCGCATAATCCAGGCATCTGGACGGCCCTTGCGAATGAGTGCCTCTTCCATCCGAAACCCGCATGCTTCATAGCACCGGATGGCCCTGGTATTATTCTGATAAACAACCAGGCTCACGCGCTCCATCTGCAATATGCAAAAATCCAGTTCAGCAAAACCTATGATTCTTTCCTGAAAGATTACCCGATAAAGAAGCATTCGTTTTCTTGAGGCATAGCTTTGTTTCATCTGGGCCAGATTCGGAGGATAATCATACACAAAATCTGCTCCCCACAAACAAAATTCTTCATAAGACTGCTTTTTGCACAGCTGATACAAAAGCTCTATATCTTTGCCTTCTGCTGTTTCCACATACAGCATACACAATGCTGATAAATCTTGGAAGATCCATTCCTACATGGGCCAGAAAGCCCGGCATATACTGCCCGAAGAAACCATACAGAATAAAGCAGCCTGTAACAATTGCAAGTGAGGTGCCCACAGATCTGCGTGTTGCCTCAATCAAGGCCAAAACAAGAAGAACACCAAAAACGATATCGTAGGTATATACCACTCCGCTTCTCAAGTCGATGGTACTGTCAATTGACATGATATAGATTAGGCTTCCTGTCCAATTCCTGCTGCCGCTCCAAACATTGCGGTCCAGCAATGGAACAGGCAGAATACAAAAGCCAATAGAAACGATAGTTTTTTTAACATGTTCATCCCCCTTTATGTTGGAAGTCAGTGCCGTGTGTGAAGTTTCTTCTCAGGTATGTAATGCAAAAATTATTTTCTTTTCGTTCTTTTTATTTGAATATTCTGACTTTTCCATCCATTTCTTTTTTATTTTTATCTTTTTTGTGCACAATTTGTTGTTTTGATTCTAAACTATTTTTTTCAATACCTTTTTCCTATTTTTGACATCTTTTTCATTTTTTCGTTTTTGCCACTGTTTATTTTGCACAAAAAAAGATTAAAGAATGATTTGTAAAGCTTTCATTCTTTAATCTTTTCCGTTCACAGGATAATTTTGTTTTATCTTGTTCTTTTTTCGTTCTTCTTCGACCTGGCGTCTGACCTCCAGCCAGGTTTCCAGTACCTGAAAGGCGGTATTCATTTCCTCCGGCGTGTAAAGCCTCCGTACTTCATTCATGGATTCACCGGCATGGACCATATCATAATTTCGGTGGGCCAGATCCAGTTCCTTTCCCTTTTCTGTCAAAAACAGCGGTAATTTGTTATCTCCATTGGACGCTTCCCTGCAAACCAGACCCTTTTTCTCGATTTTTTTAAGAATCTGGGAAATAGCGCCCTTCGTCTTACCATTATGCCGCGCAAGTTCTGTTACTGTAATGCCAGGATTATCCGCAATGTGCTTGAGTGTGTGAACCTCAACAGAGGTATACTCTTCTCCCGTTCCGTAATCCTGCGGCACCTTTGTGGAAATGTACAAATTGGCTACCTGGTGGATAATATCCACAGCCTCTGCATTGCTGTATTCTTTGCTGCTCCGCTTTGCCGCCATTTGCTTCCCTCCTATTCCTTCATTTTGTCATGATCGGCCATGACCCGCTTTAACGCCCTGCTCAGATGGAATTTCATATATTTGCTGGCATCATCCGCATTTCCGCTCTCGATTTTGTAGAGAATGGCTTCATGATCCATGAGGGTAGAATCGCTGACACTCTCCGGACGCATGGTGTATTGTTTGGAAATCTCCAGAAGATCATAGAGACTGCGGTACAGGTTTTCCAGTACCGGGTTCTTGGCCGCCGCGATCACCCGCAGATGGAAAGCATGGGATGAACGTGTAAAGGCTTCGCTGTCTGCGTCCGGATCGTCGATCGCTGCGGACATGGCTGTAATGGCATTGCGGATCTGTTCAATATCCTCATCCGTATGCCGCAGTGCTGCATAGTATGCCGCAGCGGACTCCAGAAAGATCCGCACTTCAAACAGATTTTCGATGGTTTCCTGGGTGATCTCCGTTGCAAAATTAGCTCCCGGTGTAAACAGCTGTACATCTACCCGCTGAATGATCATTCCATCCGCTCCGTTGCTGATAATTCCAATATACTCCAGAATTCTTAAGGCCTCCCTCACCGGAACCCGGCTTACACCAAACTGAGCAGCCAGCTCCCGTTCTGAAGGAATTGTGTCTCCCTCCTTCATCTGACCGGACAGGATCTGCTGGCGGAACCAGTCCAGGATCACTTCGTAATATTTATTTCCAGTTTTTGATACTTTCTTTTCTTCCATGAATTTCCCCTCAGTTCTTCTAAATGTAAAAAACATTCCGGCAAATAGCATTCGTGCTCTTTTTCTGTGTTTCACATTTTTTGTTATTTAAAAGATACAATAAAACTTCTGTCATTGTCAATAGTCCCCAAAAAAGCCTCGTCAAATTCTATAATTTTTTTCTCATTTTCTCTTCCATTTTGTCATTATGTGTGGTATTCTGTAATCACAGCTGGTATACCACCAGAGAAAATAACAATTTCCAGACACTTTAACGAAAATATCTAAATCTGTGAGGAGGCTTTATATGAGTACTGCCAATCAGGAAACCCGGAAACTGGCCGCCTATATCAAAGATATGGGCTATGACCATTTTGATGCCCACACCATCGACATCACCAAAATGTGCATTCTTGATTTCATAGGTGTAGCCATTGCCGGTTCCGCAAAGAAAGAATCATCCATCTGGAAGGAATATTATGCCGAGAAGGTAACTGCTCCCCAGGCCAGCCTGTTCCAGCCTGGTTTTCCAAATATGACCACTGAACAGGCCGCTGCATTAAATGCAGTATTTGGCCATGTCATGGATATGGACGATGTGCACAACGCATCCATCACCCATCTGGCTGTCATCACCGTTCCGACCGCTTTTGCCCTTGCGCAGAAGCTTCACCTGAGCGGCAGACAGGTAATCGAAGCAGTGGCTGCAGGCTATGAGGCAGGTGCCCGCATCGGAGAGACCATCAACCCTTCCTCCTATAAATACTGGCATACTACCGCGGTAGTCGGTGCCTTTTCCTCCGGTGCCACCGCCTCTAAGCTGCTTGGTCTCACGGAAGAACAGATGGTAAACTGCTTTGGCTCCGCTGGAACCCAGGCTGCGGGCCTGTGGGAATTCCTGGCAAGCGGATCCATGAGCAAGGTTCTTCACACCGCAAATGCGAACCTCTGCGGTATGCGGGCTGCTGAGCTTGCAAAACTTGGCTTTACCGGTGCCCCTGCCATTCTGGAGGGAGAGCGTGCTTTTGTAAATGCACTTGCCCCGGAGCATGACATGAACAACCTGATAAAGGGCTTCGGCGAAGGCTACCGCATCACCGAAAATTCCTTCAAGCCGTATGCTTGCTGCCGCCATACCCATTCCGCGGACTACTGTGTTGAGAAGATCCTTGCGGCACATGACATCAATCCGGACGATATCGTATCCATCACGGATGATACCTACAGCACCGCGGTACAGACTACCAACAATCCATATCCGGAAAATCCGTACGCAGCGAAATTCAGCGTTCAGTTCTGCATTGCCGCTGCCATCATTTTACGGGATTTAAGCGACCGGGTATTTACCATCGAAAACATTAACAATCCAAAGATCAAAGACCTGATGTCCAAGATCAAGGTCAATGTCAGCCCGAAGCTGGACGATGAGTTCCATCAGGATCCGAACCAGTGGTCCCACAAGCTCACCATCACCATGAAGAGTGGCGAGATTATCACGGATCAGGTAGACTACCCGATCGGTGACTTCAAGAATCCATTCGACTGGGCTATGGCTGACCGCAAATTCCGCCTGCTGACGGAGGATATGCTTGGTGCCGACGTGGTTACCCGCCTGTTAGACAACCTGCATAACCTGGAAACATTCGATGATATCAACAAAGTATTTCAATTATCATAAACCCAATACCATTTAAGGAGGTTTTTATTATGGAAAAAGAATTGATGAAAGAAGCCATGCATGATGCCTGCATCAGAGCCGTAACCGAAATTTCAGCTGATGTAAAGGCACTGGTTCAGGCTGCTCTGGATCGCGAAACCAATGAAACCGCGAAGAGTATGCTTTCCTCCATGCTGGAGAATCTGGATATCGCAAAAGCACAGGACAAGGCAGTCTGCCAGTCCCCTGGATATCCGACCACCTGGATTTCCTACGGCGATGACAACTTCCCGTCTTTCGCAAAAGACACGATTGCTGAGGCGCTCGGTGAAGCCACCAAAAAGGGCTACCTTCGTCCGAGTATCGTTGATCCGTTAACCCGTCATAATCCTGGCAACAACACCGGTAAGGGTGTTCCGAACATTGAATACCAGTACAATCCGGGACAGGATTATGTCGATTTCATCATCAGCTTCAAGGGCTGCGGCGCTGAGCTTGGCAATGCCATGAAGATTTTCACTACCGCTACCTTAAAGCTGGACAAAGATTTTGAAGGTTTAAAACGTTTCGTTCTGGAAACCGCGATCAACGCAGGCGGAAAGCCATGCCCGCCATTCGGCATCGGCATCGGCATCGGCGGACAGATGGATATCGCATCCAAGTTAAGCCGTGAAGCAATCAGCACCCGTAACTGGTCCGACACCAACCCGGATCCGCTTCTTGCAAGACTGGAGGATGAGCTCCGCGACAACATCAACAAGCTTGGCCTTGGTGCTGCAGGAACCGGCGGTGACACCGTATGTCTGGCCGTTAAGATCGGAACCGCTGCAACCCATACCGCCATTGCTCCGGTAGCAATCAATTTCCACTGCTGGGTAGCAAGACGTGCCGGCATCCGTATGTATAACGACGGACGCATTGAAAAGCTTCTGTAATCAGTATCGGATCAGAAAGGAGATCACAACCTTATGGAAAAGAAAGTTCTTACTATGCCTATTAAAGAAGAGGATGTCCGTGAGTTAAAGCTCGGCGATGTCGTATATCTGACCGGCCATATCTTTACATCCAGAGATATGGGACATTTAAGAATCCGTCAGTTACTGGAGAAGGGCGAGCCGCTGCCGAAGGATTTCAACGGCGCTGCCATCTTCCATGCCGGCCCGGTATGCTTAAAGAATGAGGATGGTTCCTGGCGCTTAAACGTAATCGGACCGACCACCAGTATCCGTATGGAGCCATACGCTGACATGGTTGGAAAGCTTGGTGTCAAAGCGGTCGTCGGAAAGGGCGGCATGGAAAAGGATACTCTGGCAGCCTGTGAAAAATATGGCTATGTTTACCTTCAGGCAGCTCCTGGCTGTGCTGCAAAGCTGGCACAGGGTATCAAGGGTATTCAAGATGTTACCTGGTTTGAGATGGGTATGCCGGAGGCACTCTGGGATCTGGAGGCCGTTGAGTTTGGTCCTCTGGTAGTCGGCATGGATACTCACGGAAACAGCATCTATAAGAATCTGAAGGAAGCTGCTTTCAAGAAACTGGATGAGATTTATCCGGCCTAACTTGCAATTTCATACAAAATCCAGTATGATGAAGCCAGTGCATACGCTTTTTTGCGGCACTGAGGTACAACACGATCATAACAGCGCTGGGCGGCAGGCCCGGGGGTGGCCCCGTCCTGCTCCCCCAGGGCTGTTTTTGTTTTAAAATTAACGATTTAAGGAGGGTTTTACAACATGGAGTACAGAACAGAACATGATTCAATGGGTGAGGTTCAGGTTCCAGCAGACCGCTACTGGGGTGCACAGACTCAAAGAAGCTACCAGAACTTCCGGATCGGCATCGAGAAAATCCCGAACGAAGTCATCCGCGCTTTTGCAATCTTAAAAAAGGCAGCCGCTATGGCCAACAACCGTCTTGGCAAAATGGATGACAAACGCGCTGGACTGATTGCCCAGGCCTGCGATGAGATTCTGGAGGGCAGGCTGGAGGGCAACTTCCCGTTAGCTGTATGGCAGACCGGAAGCGGCACCCAGTCCAATATGAACGTAAATGAGGTCATTGCCAACCGGGCCAATGAGATTGCCGGTGAGAAGCTGATCCATCCAAATGACCATTCGAATATGTCCCAGAGTTCCAATGACACGTTCCCGACGGCCATGCACATTGCGGCAGCTACCGAGATTGAAGACAAGCTCTTCCCGGCCATCGACCGCCTGACAGCAACCTTTGACCGCCTGATGAAGGAAAATGAAGGCATCATCAAGACCGGACGCACCCATCTGCAGGATGCAACCCCGATCACCTTCTCCCAGGAGATCAGCGGCTGGAAAAATATGCTGGAGAAATCCAAAGCCATGCTGGAGTTGGCGCTTCCGGGACTTCGTGAGCTGGCTCTGGGCGGAACCGCAGTCGGAACCGGCTTAAACGCACCGAAGGGCTTTGACACTGAGGTAGCAAAGGCCGTTTCCGAGCTGACCGGCAAACCGTTTGTAACTGCATCCAACAAGTTCCACTCTCTCACCAGCAAGGACGAGCTGGTATTCGCTCACGGCGCATTAAAAGGCCTTGCGGCGGATATGATGAAAATCGCCAACGATGTACGCTGGCTGGCCAGCGGCCCGCGCTGCGGCTTAGGCGAAATCTTTATTCCGGAGAACGAGCCGGGAAGCTCTATCATGCCGGGTAAGGTAAATCCGACCCAGTGTGAGTCCGTTACCATGGTAGCAGTCCAGGTGATCGCCAACGATACCGCAGTCGGTATGGCAGCATCCCAGGGCAACTTTGAGCTGAACGTATTTATGCCGGTGCTGATCTACAACTTCCTGCAGTCCGTCCGCCTGTTAACCGACTCCCTGACCTCCTTCAACGACAACTGCGCATGCGGCATCCGCGCCAACAAGGAAAAGATGGATGACAACCTGCACCGGTCCCTGATGCTGGTTACCTGCCTGAATCCATACATCGGATACGAGAACGCAGCCAAGACCGCCAAAAAGGCTTACAAGGAAAATATTTCCCTGAAGGAAGCCTGCGTAGCCCTGGGATTCCTGACCGCAGAGCGTTTTGACGAGGTATTTAAACCGGAACAGATGGTATAATTTCATTTTTTATAACAAGATCATAGCAAAGGAGAACAAGAACATGGATATCAACGAAGCTTCTTTAAAAATGCACTATGAGTTAGGCGGCAAGATCGAGGTTGTTTCCCGCAAGAAAATCGAGACCAGAGAGGATCTGTCCCTGGCTTACACTCCAGGCGTTGCAGAGCCGTGCCGCGTCATCGCCAAGGACTACGAGCAGTCCTTTAAGCTGACCCGCCGTGGGAATCTGGTTGCTGTCATCACCGACGGCACTGCTGTTCTGGGACTTGGCGACATCGGACCGGCCGCAGGCATGCCTGTTATGGAAGGCAAATGTGCCCTCTTCAAGGAGTTCGCCGACGTAGACGCATTCCCGATCTGCATCGATTCCAAGGATACCGACACCATCGTCCAGACCATCTACCTGATCTCCAAGAGCTTCGGCGGCATCAACCTGGAGGATATTGCTGCTCCGCGCTGCTTCGAAATTGAGCGCCGCTTAAAGGAGATCTGCGACATCCCGGTATTCCACGATGACCAGCATGGTACCGCCATCGTCGTTGCTGCAGCCCTGATCAATGCCATGAAGGTAACCAAAAAAGAGATGGGCAAGATGCGCATCGTCATCAACGGCGCAGGCGCAGCCGGCATCGCAATTGGTAAGCACCTCATCAACATGGGCTTCGGTAATGTAATCATGTGCGACATCAACGGCATCATCTGCGAGGGTGATGAGGGCTTAAATGCCGGACAGGAAGAGATTTCCCATGTCAGCAACTTAGCGCACGAGCACGGCAAGCTGGCTGACGCATTAAAGGGTGCTGACGCATTCATCGGCGTATCCCGTCCTGGACTGGTAACCAAAGAGATGGTTTCCACCATGAACAATGGTATCGTCTTCGCCATGGCTAACCCGACCCCGGAGATCATGCCGGATGAGGCTCTGGCTGGCGGCGCTGCTGTTGTTGGTACCGGACGTTCCGACTTCCCGAACCAGATCAACAACGTCCTGGTATTCCCGGGTGTCTTCAAGGGTGCACTCTCCGTCCGTGCGAAAGAGATCACTGAGCTGATGAAGGAGCGTGCTTCCTACGCTATCGCCAGCCTGATCCCGGATGATCAGCTGACCGCAGAGAACATCATTGCTTCCCCGCTTGATAAGACCGTGGCTGACGTAGTTGCTAAGGCTGTAGCTGACACCGCTGTAGAACAGGGCATCGCAAGAGTTTAATGACAACAATAAAAAAATATGGGGCTGCCGCTATTGCGACAGCCCCTTTCGCATCTTATAAGCTTCTCTCTCTGCGTGCATACGGCGGAAGAAGAAGCGGAGATACACGGTCGGTGTGAATGCCGGCAGCTTCCAGCTCCTCGGCAAACTTCTCCACATGATCCAGATTCGGTGTGCCAAGCTCTACTTCATGAGTAAGCTCTGCGGCATGCTTTCCTGCATCACGGCCAAATACAATGATATCTAACAGGGAGTTGCCCATCAGACGGTTGCGTCCGTGGATTCCTCCGACAGCCTCGCCTGCTACCAGCAGATTCGGGATGTTGATGGTCGCACAATCTGCACCGATCTCCAGACCGCCGTTCTGATAATGCAGGGTCGGGTAGATCAGGATCGGCACCTTGCGCATATCAATGCCATAGTTCATGTACATACGCAGCATAGCCGGGATACGCTTCTCAATGGTTCCCTCGCCATGGATCATCTCGATCATCGGGGTATCCAGCCATACACCATAGCCGCCGCCCGGAGTCGGAACACCATTTCCGCGTGCCGTGCACTCACGGATAATAGACGCTGCGGATACATCACGGGTCTCCAGCGGATGCATGAAGGCTTCGCCTTCACGGTTTACCAGCTGGGCACCTACGGAACGTACCTTCTCGGTTACCAGGGCACCAAACAGCTGAGCCGGGTAAGCAACACCGGTCGGGTGATACTGAATGGTATCCTGGTACAGCAGATTTGCTCCTGCACGGTATCCCAGAACCAGTCCATCTGCAGTTGCGCCGTAGTGATTGGAGGTCGGGAAACCCTGGTAATGCAGGCGTCCTGCGCCGCCGGTTGCAATAATAACAACCTTTGCTCTTGCGATCAGGTACTCATCGGTCTCCATATTCTGGAGAACCGCGCCGGCAATCTGGCCCTTGTCATCCTTGATCAGCTCAATGGCTGAGGTAAAATCTACAACCGGAATGCCGCGGTTGATGACCTCATCACGCAGCACACGCATGATCTCGGCACCGGAGTAATCGGCACAGGCATGCATTCTCTTTCTGGAGGTACCGCCTCCATGGGTGGTTACCATAGTGCCATCCGGGTTCTTATCAAACATAACACCCAGATCATTCAGCCACTGGATAGCCTCCGGAGCCTCCATAACCAGCTTGGATAACAGCTCCGGCTTTGCAGCGAAATGACCGCCGCCGAACGCATCCAGATAATGTCTCTGCGGAGAGTCATTCTCCTTATCTGCTGCCTGAATGCCGCCCTCTGCCATCATGGTGTTTGCATCACCAATTCTTAACTTGGTCACGATCATGACGTTCGCTCCGCCGTTGTGAGCCTCTATGGCTGCGGAAGCGCCTGCTCCGCCGCCGCCGATAACCAGCACATCAACATCGTAATCCGGATGGGTAAGGTCAATATCCTTGCCCAGTACACGGCTGTTAGCCTGCAGCAGCTCAGCCAGCTCGGCCGGTGCCTTCTCGCCCTTGTTCGGTCCCATCTCTAAGGTTGCGAATCCGCTCTCCTTGTAGTCAGGATGAAACTCTTTCAGCAGATTGTCTTTCTCGTCCGCATCCATACGGCGTAATTCTTTTCCGATTCTGGATGCTCTGGATGCTTCTACCTTCTTAATGGATTCCAGCATTTCCTCTGTATACATGACTTCATCCCTCCCTTATTTCTCGATATCGCGGTTGTTGTACAGTTCCTTCATCTGGTCGATCGGGGTCTCCATGATCTGCTCGATCAACTGATCGTACTCGCCATGGCGGATCTCATCCACACGCTTCTCCAGATGCTCGCTCTCCGGCGCAATGTACTTGCCGGTCAGTCTTCTGGCCAGCAGGCCTACCATCGGATGGGAGATTCCGGCCGGGCATCGGGTGGAGCAGATTCCGCAGCTTACGCAGTCAAAGGATTCCTTCGCGCATTTCTCGAAATCGCCTCTCTGCGCATAGGCAATATACTGCATAACATTTAACTTCTGCGGGCATGCCTTGGTACAGGCATTACAGCCGATACAGCTGTAAATCTCCGGGTACAGCTCCATCATGATCTGCTCATTCGGACGGAGATCCTCAATGTCGTAGGTGCGCTTGTCCGTCGGGAAGAACGGGATGCTTGCCACATACATTCCCTCCTGCACCTGAGTCTGGCAGGCCAGACAGGTCTTTAATTCATTCTGTCCCTTGATCCGGTAGATGGTTGCACAGGCACCACAGAATCCGTGACGGCAGCCGCAGCCTCTTACCAGTTTGTATCCGGCATATTCCATAGCGGTCATGATGGTCAGATCTGCCGGTACCGTATATTTTTTACCATAGAAATAAACATTTACCATTTCCTGCATTTTTTTATCCTTCCTGATTATCCTCGTAATCCAGCCTTAGTACTCATCCGGCAGCTCGTCTACCTCGTCGCACCGGAATACCGGTCCATCCTTGCAGACATACTTGGAACCGATGTTGCAGCGTCCGCATTTACCGATGCCGCATTTCATGCGGAGCTCCAGTGTGGTATACACCTGGGTCTTCTCAAAGCCCATCTCCTGCAGAGCCGCCAGTACAAACTTGATCATGATCGGCGGTCCGCAGACCAGAACGGTTTTATCTACTGAAAATTCCAGTTCTTTTAAATAGGAAGGAACAAAGCCTACATGGCCGTCCCATTCCGGCTGCTCCCGGTCGATGGTCAGATATACATTCACGCCCTTGTCCTTCGTCCACTCGTTCTGAATCTCATCCAGGCCAACCAGATCTTCCTTAGAGCGGGAACCGTAAAGGATATCTACAGTACCGTAATTTTCACGGTTGTCCATCACATAGTTGATGACGGAACGAAGCGGTGCCAGGCCGATGCCTCCCGCTACAAACAGAAGATTCTGTCCCTTTAATACCGTTTCTACCGGAAATGCATTGCCGTAAGGTCCTCTCACGGTCAGCTCATCTCCGACCTCCATCGTATGCAGATAATCGGTCAGGGTTCCGCAGCGCTTGATGCTGAACTCCTGATATTTTTTATTGGTTGGGGAAGAGGTAATGGAAAACATAGCCTCACCCACTCCCGGCACGCTGATCATGGCGCACTGTCCCGGCATATGCTCAAAGAGCTTTCCGCCCTCCGGACGTTCTACCCGAAAGGTCTTGACATCCGGGGTCTGATCCTTGATATCCGTGATCACGCCGACCATCGGCACTAATTCATCGTGTTTATGGCTTCCGCCGCATCCACAGCTACACATCTTCTGTCACCCCCAGACTTTTGATCACCTTCAGGATATTCAATCCGGAAGGACATTTGTTCACACAGCGTCCGCATCCTACACAGGAGAACAGGCCGCCGTTGTTTTCCGGATAATATACCAGCTTGTGCATGAATCTCTGACGGAAACGCTCCTTCTGGCTCTTACGGTTGTTGCCGTGGGCCATCAGGGTGAAGTCAGAGTACATACAGGAATCCCAGCAACGGAATCTGCGGATTCCCTTTCCGGTGTCATAATCCCGGATATCGTAGCACTGGCAGGTCGGACACACAAAGGTGCAGGTACCACAGGCCAGGCACGGCTTATAAAGTTCATCCCATTTCGGAGAATCAAAGATTTCCTGCATCGGGGTGTTTTTGAAGTAGTCCAGGGAAAGGCTGCTGTAAGGAAGCTTTCCGGTAATGGCACGGATCTGCTCTTTTTCTGCTTCCACAGCCTCCTCACCGGTTTTGTCTGCCTCTGTGAGCAGTTCCTTCACGGTTTCTGTGAGCGCAGCTCCTTTTTCGGTTACCGGCTTCCAGTACAGATCCTCTCCCACGCTCCAGGTTACGATATCGCCAACCGGCTCTGCGGCATCGATATCGAATGCCTTGCAGAAACAGGTTACATCCGGCTCATGGCAGGCTCTTGCGATCAGCACACCATGCTCTCTGCGTGCCTGATAGTAGGAATCCACCGGATCGGCCAGGAATACCCGGTCCAGAACCTCAATGCCCTTTACATCACAGGCCCGGATGCCAAACACGGCAAAGGACTCGCCGCAAAGCTGCTGGGGATCGATGGAAATCTTCTTTCCCTCTTTATAACAGGTATACAGTGTCTCACTCTGCGGAAAGAAAAGATCCTTTGGAGATTTCACTGCATTCAGCGCATCCAGCGCCGGCTCTTCCTCGTTTGTCCAGATTCCGTAGTTTACCTGACCATGTTTGTGAAGCGGCATATAAAGATCCATGTTTTCTGCGATGGCGGCAAAGAGTAACGGAAGTTTTTCATTTGAAATTTTGTACATATCCTAACCCCTTTCCCCGGCAGCTCCCGGCTCTACATCATCCAGACGGAAATCGGTAAGCGGTGCTCTTGACTCCGTATCATCACCAGCCTGATATTCTCCGTAGAACTGGTCGATATCCTTGATCATCTTGCGGTTCAGCAAATGAAGTGGAATGCCCTGCGGACACACGCGGCTGCACTCGCCGCAGTCAGTACAACGTCCTGCCACATGGAAAGCACGGATTAAGTGGAACATCTGTTCCTCAAAGGTATCTGCGTTGGCTTTCTGCGCGGTATCAAAACGGTCACTGTCAAATACACACTTGTTGCAGCTGCAGGCCGGACAGACATTGCGGCAGGCATTGCAGCGGATACACTTGGAAAGCTCACCCTGCCAGAAAGCGAAACGCTCCTCCGGACTCAGACTCTCTAACTCCCGCACCTTCGCGAAGCGGTCCTCAGCCGGTACGGCCAGCTCCAGCTCCTCGTGAATCAGCTCATCGTATACCTTATGCTCATTTCCCTTGCAGCACAGGCAGCGCTCCAGGATGCCGTCTGCAAAGGAACAGGTCTTTTCTCCATAGATGGTCTGAATATGAAGGGTGTCGCCATCCTCTTCCACAGACTCAATGCCCTTTATGCCTGTATTTTTGATCTTTTCAATATCCAGCTTGCCCTTGCAGCCCACGCCGATAATGTAGCTCTTTTCGCGATCAATCCGGCGCTCTTTTAATAACTGGTTGAAGCTGTAGGTATCACACGGTTTTAAGAAAACCAGGGTCTTCCCTTCCAGCTTGCTGGCCTGGATCATATATTTGCTTAAGTTTGCCCCGCAGAAGCTGTCATAAACCAGCTCCTCCAGCTGTTCTCCGTTTTCAAAAAAGGCCGGCTGCGGATTATAAGGCAGGTCTTCGCCGCGTTTCCATCCAAGGACACGCTGTACCTGACCGGAGGCAAGCAGCTCTTTGGCTCTCTCTTTTATTTCCTGCATCTTAAATCCTCCAATCTCACATTTTTGCCGAGGCTCCGGATCTTTTCGATAAATTCGTTCATGGTTGTTGCAAATTTTACACCCTCTGCAGCAGATACCCATTCAACCCGGGCTCTTCCCTTTTCTACTCCGATGTAGTCTAACAGAGAGAAGAGCATGGTCATTCTTCTTCTTGCATAATAGTTTCCGGTACTATAGTGGCAGTCACCCGGATGGCATCCGCAAAGGATCACGCCGTCCGCTCCCTTCTGGAATGCTCTCAGGATAAACAGCGGATTGACACGGCAGGAACAGGGAACGCGGATGATCTTGACCTCTGCCGGATATGCAAGTCGGCTGGTTCCCGCCAGATCTGCTCCCGCGTAGCTGCACCAGTTACAGCAGAACGCCACAATCACAGGCTTAAATTCTGCATTTACTTCTGTATTCTCATGTTCTACCTGCATATTGCATCTACCTCCGCAATTAATTGTCTGTTGGAAAAGCCCTGCAGATCCATCGCGCCAGACGGACAAGCTACCGTGCAGGCACCGCAGCCCTGACACAGTGCGCTGTTGACGCAGGCTACGATGCGCTCTTCCTTCACGCCGTGGTCTACAATCAGCTTCGTCTCATAGGAAATTGCGCCGTACGGACATACCTTCTCACAGGAACGGCATCCGTTGCAGTAGCGCTCATCCGGTTTGGCGGTACACGGGTTTGTTACCAGCTTATCCTTTGCCAGCAGGCCAATGACCTTGGCTGCTGCCGCACCGGCCTGGGATACGGTCTCCGGAATATCCTTCGGTCCCTGACATACACCAGACAGGAAGATTCCTGCGGTCGGGCTTTCTACCGGACGCAGCTTCGGATGTGCTTCTGTCAGGAAATTGTTCGTATCAATGCTGGCCGTCAGCATGGTAGCAAGCTTTCTCACAGATGGATCCGGCTCAATGGCTGCTGCCAGAACCACCATATCCGTATCCAGCAGAATCCGGCGATTATCAATTAAGTCCATTGCCTGGACACGAAGATGTCCGTCTACCTCTGCTACCTTTCCGACCTGGCCCTTGATGTAGTTCACACCGTACTCCTCTACGGCTCTGCGGTAGAACTCATCGAAGTTCTTGCCCGGGGTACGCACATCAATGTAGAACACATTGACCTGAACATCCGGATATTTATCACGGATCAGCATCGCATGCTTTGCGGTATACATACAGCAGATCTTAGAGCAGTAGCTCTTTCCGCGGCAGGTGGTATCACGGGATCCCACACACTGGATAAAGGTTACGGACTTCGGTGCCTTATGATCAGACAGGCGCTCTAAATGTCCCTTCGTTGGTCCAGCTGCATTGGTCAGACGCTCAAACTCCAGGGAAGTGATGACATCCGGGCAGGTATCATAGGAATACTCACCGAACTTGTCCAGCTTGATCATATCAAAGCCGGTAGCCACAACAATCGCACCGTACTCTCTGGTAATGATCTCATCCTCCTGGGTATAGTCAATGGCTCCGGCCGCACAGACCTTAGCGCAGAGACCACATTTGCCAGTCTGGAATTTGATGCAGTGCTCACGATCGATAACCGGAACATTCGGAATAGCCTGCGCAAACGGAGTGTAAATGGCGCTTCTGGTTCCCAGTCCCCGGTTGAACTCGCTCGGAGTCTTCTTGGACGGGCACTTCTGAGAGCAGACACCACAACCGGTACACTTGCTCATGTCAACGCTTCTTGCCTTCTTGCGGATATCCACCTTAAAGTCTCCGACGAAGCCGGATACCTTTTCTACCTCACTGTATGTATACAGATTGATCCGCTCGTGGGCAGAAGCCTCTACCATCTTCGGGGTCAGGATACATGCGGAGCAGTCCAGGGTCGGGAAGGTCTTGTCCAGCTGGGACATCTTGCCGCCGATACTCGGAGTCTTCTCCACGATATCTACCTCGTAGCCTGCATCTGCAATATCCAGTGCAGTCTGAATTCCGGCGATTCCGCCGCCGATAACCAGCGCACGCTTTACAACCCGGCTCTCCCCCGGCTGCAGCGGCGCGTTTAAATGCACCTTCGCTACAGCGGCTCTGGCCAGGATAATGGCCTTCTCAGTTGCTTCTTCCCGATTCTTATGAATCCAGGAACAATGCTCACGAATGTTTGCGATTTCCAGCATATACGGGTTTAATCCCGCTTTCTCCACCGCCTTGCGGAATGTGTTCTCATGCATACGCGGGGAACAGGAACAAACAACAACACCAGTCAGATGCTTCTCTCTGATAGCGTCCTGGATTTTTGATTGTCCAGCTTCCGAACACATATACTGATAATCTTCCGCATGAACCACGCCAGGCTCGTTTTTGACCGCTTCTACCACTTTTTCAACGTCTACAGTCGCCGCAATGTTTGTACCGCAGTGGCAGACAAATACTCCTATTCTTTGCAATGATTTCACCTCGGATCTTTCTTCTACTTACTATATTTACGAAAAGCGCTTACTAAAAGCTGCTGCGGAAGCTCCGGATCAAGCAGCTCCGGAATCTCATCCGGTGACAGATAATTGCCGCCCTGGCTTCGAATCACCATCAGACGGACTGCCTCAATCAGCTTGGCCGGTTTTACATCACGCGGGCAGCGCTCCACACAAGCAAAACAGGAGAGGCATTTCCAAATGGATTTGGATTTTAACAGCGGTTCAATCTCTCCACGGTCTACGTAGGAAACGAACTGATGCGGACGGATATCCATACTGTCACAGGCCGGGCAGGATGCGGAACACTTGCCGCATTTCATACACTTTTTTGTATCGACATTGCTGATTCTGCAGATCAGCTCTGCTTTGTCTTTGTCTGTATGGATCATACCTCGCCATCCTCCTTTCCTTCCCGGATGTCTACTCCAAGAGCTTCTGCAAGAATCTCTGTGAAATACGTTACCTTCGGTGTATGTGCATGGCCGCTGTTATGATTTAAGTTGTACTGGCACAGTGGACAGGCCGTTACCAGTTCATCTGCTCCGTTGTATTCTGCGGAATCCAGAATGGTGTCCACCATCTGTCCGGCCATTTCTTTTTCCTTTAAAGAAATATATCCGCCGCAGCACTCATTGCGATACGGGTATACCACCGGCTCTGCTCCAAGGGCACGGATGAAATCCTCCAGAATCTTTGGATTTTCCGGATCGTCAAACTGTAAAATACCGCTTGGGCGAAGAAGCATACAGCCATAGTACGCACCGATCTTTCTGCCGGTCAGCGGTTTTACCACCTTCTCCTTTAATTTGTCAAAACCAATCTGATCTCTCAAAAGCTCCAGAAAGTGGTATACATGGGTTTCGCCCGCATAGGGCTCCTTTAACCCAAGATAATTGTTTGCACGATCCCGGATATCAGCAACATTCGCCATATCATCATTCACGCGCTTAATCACATGATGACATGCAGAGCAAATCGTTACCAGATCCTGGCCCTTTTCTTTTGCTGCATTCAGCGCACGTACCGAAGATAATTTCGTAGCAATCTCATCGGAAGCCAACGGATATACGCCTCCGCAGCACTGCCAGTCCTCAATTTCTTCCAGGACAATGCCCAATGCCTCCGCTGATTTGCGTGCGCAGATATCCAGTTCCTTCGCCTTGTTCTTCAAGGTACAGCCCGGAAAATAACTGTAAACCATCAGCATCACGCCCAATTTCCTAACACTTTGTCTTTATGTGTCAAATTATTCACGTTAAGCAGACATTGTTATCTTTTTACTGATAATTTTTGTGCAGAAACTGGGCTTTCCTCCTTTCTTTTGTATACCACTTTCGTTTTTATTCATGAGCGGTATTCCACTTTTTCTTAATAATACCATAATTATAAACAATATGGTAGTACTTTTTGAGAAATTTTTCACATTTTTTCACATCAAACAGCCTACTGGTATACCAGTAGGCTGTTATCTTTTTATCATATCATTCTTTGCTTTTTTGTCCGTGAAATATCCCGCATTACTGAAGCACATTCAGGTCTCCAATAATGGCATTTTCCGAAAACAATGCCGTTGCTCCGCCAGTGTGAAGATAAATAACCGTGCTGCCTTTTTCGACTTTTCCGCTGCGGATATAATCCATCATGCCATGAAAGCTTTTTCCGCTATAAACAGGATCTGTAAAGATTCCCTCCGTTCTGGCCAGATAACGAATATCATCGTTGGCTTCCTTATATGGCATTTCATAGCCAGGTCCATAATAAGCGGCATCAATCTCAAAGATATCTTCCGATACCTGTTCCCCGGATTGCAGGAGTCCCAGGGTGCAGTTTCCAAGATCCACAATCTGTCTTGAATAAGAAACCGGATCCTTTGGCCCAACCTGAATTGCCACCAGACGGGTCTGATCACCAAGCAGTGCTTTTCCGACACTTAGTCCAGCCAGCGTTCCGCCGCTTCCAGTCGCCGTAAAGACCACATCAGGGTGAATCTCCATAGAGCGGGTCTGCTGCATCAGTTCTATGTATGCATCCGCAAATCCGCACACGCCATGTGGTGTAGAGCCACCTACCGGAATATCATAAACCTTATGTCCTTCCTGCTGCAGACGGGCAATATGTTCTGCAATATCCGCAGTCGAAGCCTGAATAGTATCTTTGGTGCTGCGCCCATTTGCAGGCAGGATATGAATCTCTGCTCCAAGAATCGTATCCAGAAGCAGATTCGCCCGAATGTCGGCGGCGTCCGGATTCACATGCGCAGCCAGATACAGAACCGGTGTCATTCCACATTTTCGCACGGCTGTGGCGGTTTCCATTGCATGGTTGGACTGGGTTGCACCGTAGGTAAACACTGTATCACAGCCTTTATTTTTTGCATCATTCAAAAGGTATTCCAGCTTGCGGATCTTGTTTCCTCCAAAGAGCGTCATGCCGGAAAAATCTTCCCGCTTCGCATAAAGATTGATTTCATATTCATTCGAAATGCGGTCCAGACGCTGAAGGGGCGTGGGATAAAATCCCAGATTGATTTTACCAACTCTTTGCAAAAGCATTTTTGCATTTTCTATACGATCCATACACGGATCCTCCTTATTTTTTATTCATGGTTGTTAAATAACCGGTCCCAACGTATGAATCTCAATTGCACTGTAGTAATGAAGGCTCTCGTTTTTGCTCACTTCGCCGTTTAAGGTATCTACCAACTTTGCGAATACTTCTTCGCCTACCTGCTCGATACTTTTCCTGCCCTCCAGGATCAGTCCCGCATTGATGTCCATGTCCTGTTCCATATGCTGATAGGTCACCGGATTTCCGCATACCTTCACAACCGGCATAATCGGGTATCCCTGCGGTGCTCCTCTTCCTGTGGAAAACATCATGATCTGTGCTCCGCTGCAGGCCATTCCAGTCAGAATCTCCGGTTCACGGCCCGGCGTGTCCTTGATCCAGAGTCCCTTCTTAATTTCCTCGCTGGTACGAACACGCTCTGGATATTCCATGACGCCCTGAATCGGGCTGGTGCCGGATTTTAAAATTGCGCCCAGAGACTTCTCCTCAATGGAAGAAAGTCCTCCCTCGATATTTCCCGGGGTCGGCTGTCCTTTTCGCATATCACACCCCAGCGATTTCGCACGTGTCTCCATCCGGTTCACAATAAAGCCGATCCGGTCTGCCACCTCCTGGTTCACAGCCCGCCGCATCAGGATATGTTCTGCACCGATAAACTCCGTCGTCTCTCCAAAAATAACTGTTCCTCCAAGACTTACCAGCTTGTCAGCCGCGTAGCCCAGCGCACAGTTGGATGCCATGCCGGACGTTGCATCGGACGCACCACACTTGATGGAAAGCACAACCTCAGACAGGTCTGCCTCCTCCCGCTGCTGACCAGAGATTTTCCGTACCAGGCCTGCAGCCGCGTCAATACCGGCCGCAATAGCTTTGCTAACACCGCCAAGCTTCTGGATTCCAATAATCTCCACCGGCTTTCCTGCCGCCTGGATCTCCTGGAACATTCTCGCATAATCCGTTCCCTCGCAGCCCAGGCTGACAATCAGAACTGCTCCTACATTCGGATTTAATGCAAGGCCGATCAGGGTATCCGTTACCCGCTTTAAATCCGGCGGAAGCTGGCTGCAGCCCTGGTGATGGAATAAGCCGACTGCCCCCTGCACGTTCTGCACAATGGCCTGCGCTACATCAGCTGCACAGACTACGCTTGGAATCACTGCTACCAGGTTCCGGCATCCTACACTGCCGTCTGCTCTTCTGTAACCGTAAAATTTCATTTGGTCTTCGCCTCCCCGCCGTCCTTATTCCAGTCACCTCTCGCTCTCATACTCTCCAGATTATGGACATGTACATGTTCTCCCTTTCGAATGTCAGCGGAAGCCATTCCTATCTCTTCTCCGTATTTTACAATAATCTGCCCCTTCGCAATATCCTGCAGCGCAATCTTGTGTCCGTAAGGAACCGCCTCCAGTGCCTTCACCTCTATTGTCTCTCCCTTTTTATCCCGGACCTGAATCGCATCGCCACCTTGTACCTGCTCAGCAAAGATTGTTGCCACATTGTCTTTGTCATTTACCTTCAGTGCAAGAACCATGTTCTCTCCTCCTTCTTAAGATACTTTCAGTTTACTCCTATAAAAATCTCCTGTCCAGTAGTAAGAATTTATTCATCTTTTTACAAAAAAAAGAGCCCCCAATCAGCAAAATTTCTTTTCTAATATGGTGGCCCTTACAATTTTCTTTTGTTTTTACAAGATTCTTTTTTAGCCCATATTCTGGACAACTTCTTTTATAAAAGTTTTTATTTCATTACGCAATATTCTGGCTGTTTTCCTCGCAGATTTCTTTTACGGAACGATCATCATGGGAAAGACCGTCTGCATACTTGCGGATAATATCCGCCGCATAGCGGATCAGCTCCGGATTCTCATTTTTCCCGATCGGCAGATTGCCGTTTGCCTGCTCCAAAAGCTTCTGAAGTGCATTCGCAATCCACAGTAATTTCGGAAGACATACCGGATGCTCTGCCTCATGACACACCTGCATGCTGTTGTCCTGCGCTTCTTTATTTCCGATCATAACGGTATGATACTCACCGTCCTCACTGACCCAGATTTCATCGTGAACGCCTGTATTCAGGAGACTTCCCAAATAAATTTCCTGCTCATCCTGACCGGTGAGAAATTTTTCTTCGGATTCTAAAATCAATTCTGCTAATTTTTTTATGCCTTTGTACATCTGTCCTACCTCTGTTAAACTCGAATTCTAATCTGCGCAAAACGCATTTCCTTTTATTATAAGGATATGAGCATGATTGACAAGTAGGATTGCTGTTCTTTTTTTAAGACATAACTCATTTTGTGCGGATCGGAATATGGTCAGCCACAGAGAGCTTCTAGAACTTTCCTCCGCCCCCGCCATGCGTTCTTCCGGAGGATGAGGTGTGAGTGCTGCTTCCGCCGGAGCTTTTGGGTTTTGGTTTTTCGGTTCTGTGAATGGTGCGGTAGAGAAAATAATCGCCGCCGGATGTTACCTGCAGGCTTCCCGGCCGGATGTAATCCCGCGCCTCCCGCTGCATGCCAACTGATTTGAGCTGGCTCTTCATGCTTCCCACTGCCAGCAGAGCTGCACCAAGGCCTGCCGCAAACGAGAGCCCCAGCCAGATCGCAGACAGCGGCTTTTTCGGCATATGGTCTGTATCGTAGGCTTCTCCGCTGTTGGCCTGATCAATAAAATCATCACACAGTTCTATATAGTTTTCAAATGCCCCCAGGTAATCTCCGTCTGCCAGCTGCGGCCGGATCTGTTCTCCGATATACCGGATACCGGCGTCCGTAAACACAGTAATTCCGTAGCCGCAGGTAGAGATATACCAGTCGTGATCCTCCAGACTGACCAGCAGCAGCACGCCGTCACGCTCATCTCCATATCCGAAATCACAATCATCGTAAAGGTTATCCGCATATGCTTCCACACTCTCGCCACTCAGGCTGTCCACCAGTGCTGCCGTCACATCAAAATTCTGATTGTGGCTGATCTCATCCAGCTGCTCATTCAGCTGTTCGGCCTCATCCCCGGAAAGAATCTCATCCGGGTTCTGAAAACGGTAATACTCCTCGGAAAATCCATCTGTATCTGCCATTGCCGGAGCACAGCCCAAAATAGAAAGAAGACCTGCTGCCAGAAGGGCCGCTGCATAAGCTTTTCTTGTTTTCATCGTCCTGTCCCTCCTGTTAAACTCCGAACATCCATAAAATCAGACGCAATATGTAAAATATCATAGTAAAGATCACAGTCAGCTTAATGGTCATCCTTCGTGCCGCGTTCTTATCTGCCGGGAGATCTCCAACAAATTTACCGGTCTGTCCGTTCATGGCAAACAGATACTTCTTCCCCTCCCATGTGGTATTTAAGATCCACACCGGAAGCAGGGCATACCGGACACTTCCGCCGTGAAGCTGCACACTGCTGTTCTCGGCGGCCACCGTGGTATAACCGGTCACTGTCTCCTCAAAAGCACGTTCTACCGACTTTTTCACACGCTCATTCGCGCGCGGCGCGCTCTCCTCTGAGTCTGCATCGTAGCGGTCTGCCAGATACCCGGCCAGGTAAGCAGGCTGGAACGCAACCGCCTCACTGATTTCAAACGGTTCTATGGATTCCATCAGATCATCCGGAATTTTAGAGTCTCCATCCACCGGGACCTTCTCAAATCCGATGCTGCCGCCCCGGTTGATCAGATAGAAGCTGGTTTCTGTATAGTCATACCGGCTGTCGCTCCAGAACCGGGTTCTGGTTCCGCGATAACGGATGTTTGCATCTGCCTCAGTGTCAAACAACCAGAACGGCACATAAATTCCGCGGATTTCATCAATATGATTCTGGTCTTTGAAAATCTTCGGCAGAAGCTTTTTCCCTTCCAGATGCTTCATCAGTCCGGATTTTGCGGCCTGTTTATCCAGTTTAAACGGAATGATGAGATCCGGGCGCAGCGCACCGGAAAGCTTTCCGGTCATTACGACAGGATTTCCGCAAAACGGACAGACTGACGCCGCTGTATTCTCATCCGCCACGATCTCACCACCGCAGGATTCGCAGTGATAGGTACTCAGCCCCTGCTCCTCCCCTTCCTGCCAGATGCTGCCCTCCGCCTTATCCCATCGCATATCATCCTGTTTTTCTTCCTTCAGAGTTGTATCATACTGCTGCAAAGTCTCAATTTCAAACTCGGTATCGCAGTAGGGGCATTTCAATTTCTGTGCCTTGCTGTCAAAGCGGATGCCACCTCCGCAGCAGGGACATTTGTATTCCTGTAGTTCTCCCATCTCATTTCTCCGATCTTTTCCCTTACGTAACTGTCCCGTGCCTTCACACGCACTATCTTACGATATCCCCCTCATCAAAGGGATCGTTACCGTCCACGCATGCGTGTCCAGCAACAGGATTTTGCCGATGCTTCGCATTCCAAATCGGCAAAATCTGCTGCCACCACTGCAACATACGGAATTTTCAGTTCAGAAAATCCCTACCCAGAAATAATTACAACGAATTTCCACATTCCGGACAGAATTTCGGCGGATGTGCCGGATCCTCCGGCTCCCAGCCGCACTTGTCGCACTTATAAAGAAGTGCCCCGGCTGGTTTCTTTGCTCCGCAGTTGGTACAGAATTTTCCCTTGTTCACGGCACCGCAGGAGCAGGTCCACCCGTCTGCAGGTTTCGGAGAACCACACTCCGGACAGAACTTTCCGTTTGCCCTGGTTCCGCACTTTGTGCAGATCCAGCTGCCTTCCGGCTGCATTTTCGGAATCGGATTTTGCGCCTGCTGCCCGGCTGGCTGCATGGGCTGTGCCTGCTGCTGTCCCATAGCAAACAGATTCTGCGCATTTGCGCCTCCTGCTGCGTTCATGGCCATGCCCATTCCCATAAATCCGGTCATGGCACCGCCGCCATTGGCTGCCGCTGCCTTCATGGCATCAATCTGGCCGCCTACCAGGCGTGCTGCTGCCGTGTTCGGATTCGTAGTCATTGCATTTTCTTCCCACTCCGTCAGTTTCTTTCTCTGATCATCTGGAATGCTTAAGGAATTAATGTTGACAGAAAATACCTCAATGCCTCGTTTCTGACGCCAGGAAGAAGACAGCACCTCATTTAATGCGTCCGAAATCTCCAGCGTGTGGGCCGGAATCTCATAATACTGGATTTTCTGTGCGGAGAGCTTTGCCAGCGCCGGCTGCAGGGCAGTCATCATCTCACCCTTTAAGCGGGCCGCGATTTCTTCGCTCTCATAAGTATCCGCAACATTTCCGCATACATTGGTATAAAACAGAAGCGGATCGCAGATCTTGTAAGTAAATAAGCCGTTGCAGCGGATATCCACAGACAGCTTGTAGCCAAGGGACTCATCCACCACAACGCGGAACGGGATCGGCGTTGCTGTTCCAAACAGGATTTCCCCCAGCTCCTTGGTGTTGATATAATAAACCCGCTGGTCTTTTGCCGTGTCACCTCCATAGGTAAAACGCTTACCCACGATCTTGAAGGTTTCCTTGATGCTGTCTCCCAGATTGCCGGTAAAAATGCTCGGCTCAGTGGAGCTGTCATAGGTAAATTCGCCTGGCTCCGCGCAGACCTCCACAACCTTGCCCTGCTCCACGATCAGCATGCACTGACCGTCCGCCACCGCAATACCGCTTCCGTTGGAAATGGCATTATCATTACCCTTTGTATTGGCAGAACGGAACGATGTCCGCTTTCTTCCTCTCTTCACCAGTATATCTTTATCCATTGCATCACAGTAGAAAAATTCTTTCCACTGATCTGCCAGAGTTCCCCCAAGTGCTCCTGCTGCTGCTCTGATCAGTCCCATATACTTACTCTCCCTTCCATATTTATGTCTCCGGCCTCTGAAAAGCAGATACCGGAACATTTTTTTCATTTTACCACAAATATCAGGAAAAAAGAAGAAAGCTGTCAGACAAATCTTGATTTCTGTTTGTCTGACAGCTTTCGCTTCAAAAGGCTTTATGCCCTGTATTCTGTTTTACCTGTGCGGCCGGTCATTATTTCTCAGCCAGCATCATCATGATCTCATTGGTACGTGCCACAAATCCGGTCATGCGCTCCGGACTTAAGCTGCCGTGCGCCAACAGAGCCAGATCGTAAAGCTGCTCGCAGATCTTATGGGTATTCTCGCCCTCACCGTGATTCAGTACATACTGGACCAGCTTATTGTTGGCATTTAATACCAGGGTCTCGCCTGCACCTCCGAACATGGACGGATCCATACCGTACATATTGTACATCTTCATCATATCCTGCATACGGCGGGTCTCCTCGGAGACGGTCAGCATGGAAGAAATGCTCTCATCTTTCAGTTTTTCTACCTTGATCTCCAGCTTGTCATTGCCGAGAGCCTTCTTGAAGGTTTCGGTCAGAGCCTCAGATGTCTTCTTGAACTCTTCATCATCGTCCTTGACCTCTTCCTTGAAGGTGCTGTTTAAATCTGCATCGATGCGTAAAAACTTCAGACCCTCATTTTTCTGCTCCAGATGACCGATGAACGGGCTGTCGATGCTGTGCGGCAGGATAACCGCATCCAGACCTTCCTTCTTGAACATGTTGATGTACTGGCTCTGCTCTTTCTCATCTGTTACATAGAAGACGGTGTTCTCATGCTTCTCTTTGTTCTCCTCCAGGCAGTCCTTTAAGGTCAGGTACTTGCCGTCCAGATTCTTAAAGAGGATGTAGTCATTCATCTTCTCTGCAAACTTTTCATCCTTAATGCAGCCAAATTTGATGAACGGTGCGATATCATCCCAGTATTTCTCATAGTTTTCACGGTCGGTCTTGCACATGCCGCTTAACTTGTCTGCTACCTTCTTGGTAATATAATCAGAAATCTTCTTAACAAATCCATCGTTCTGCAGTGCACTTCTGGATACGTTCAGCGGCAGATCCGGACAGTCGATGGCACCCTTTAACAGCATCAGGAATTCCGGGATCACCTCTTTGATATTATCAGCAATAAACACCTGATTGTTATACAGCTTGATGGTTCCCTCGATGGAATCGTACTCGGTGTTGATCTTCGGGAAGTACAGGATACCCTTTAAATTAAACGGATAGTCCATATTTAAGTGGATCCAGAACAGCGGCTCCTTGTAGTCGTGGAACACCTTGCGGTAAAAGTCACGGTATTCCTCATCGGTGCACTCGTTCGGATGCTTGCTCCACAGCGGAGTGGTATCATTTAAAGCCACCGGGCGTTTCAGAATCTTATATTTCTCTTTGGCCGGCTCGGTCTCTACCGTTTCTTTCTCGCCGTTCTCGTTTTCCTTCTCTTCCGTCTTGGCCGGCTCTACAATAGTCTCAATGATGGTATCCTTCTCAGTGAGCTCATCCTTCTCAATTGTTTCATACTGCGGCTCAGCTTTTTCGTTATTTAAAAAGATCGGAACCGGCATAAAGGAACAGTATTTTTCCAGAACCTCTCTTGCACGGTACTCATTGGAGAACTCGTAGCTGTCTTCATTTAAATACAGAGTGATGGTGGTTCCCTGCTCTGCCTTCTCGCCGTCCTTCATCTCGAAGGTCAGGCCTCCCTCAGACTCCCAGTGAACCGGCTTGCTGCCCTCTTTGTAGGAAAGGGTGTCGATGGTTACTTTGTCCGCTACCATGAATGCGGAGTAGAAGCCTAAACCGAAATGACCGATGATCTGGTCTTCATTGGCTTTGTCTTTATACTTTTCGAGGAAATCCTGGGCACCGGAGAAGGCGATCTGGTTGATGTACTCCTCCACCTCAGACTCGCTCATGCCCAGGCCGTTATCGGTGATGGCAATGGTCTTCTCATCCGGATTTACGGTAACCTGTACCTTATATTCCATGCCTTCCGGTTTGGTATACTCCCCCATCAGCTCCAGCTTTTTCAGCTTGGTGATGGCATCGCAGCCGTTGGAAACCAGCTCACGATAGAAGATATCGTGGTCGGAATACAGCCATTTCTTAATGATCGGGAATATATTTTCACTGTTTATGGATAAATTACCTGTTCTGCTCATAATACATTGCTCCTTTTCGATTCAGAATGGAAAGACAGCTCTTCAAACCGCCTTTCAAATTACCATAACGGTATTTTAATACCACAAAATCGAAAAGTCAATAAAAAATCAGCACTCATTTGCGTTGAGTGCTAATAATTTAGAAAATTTTAATTTTTATCAGGTTTCTGTTTTCAGACTTCTACGTAAGGTATCTGCAGCTTCTTGAAATATCTCCGGACTGTCTCATCCCATTCCTGCTCGATTTGCTTGTCCAGCATAAAAATTTTCAGGGATGTTCCGGTCACACAGGCCGCCGCGTGATTTTCATAACGGATGTTTAAATACAGGGCCGCTATCTGGTCTGCCGGAAGATCTGGCTTTACCCGGCGTATGAATTTCTCATTTTCCTCCGGTGAGAGCTGCAGAGTGATCTGAAAGCTCTCCGGCAGCTTTCTGCCTCTGATCAGGGAGTAACAGAACGGACGCAGCGTCTTCCAGGAAGAAAGCTCCTCGATCCGGTTCGTTTCCAGCTCCTCATCCGAATAATAGCCCTGGCGGATCCGCCCATCTATGGTAAAGCTGTTAAACGTCACAATGTTAGCCTCCCGCACCAGCCAGTAGTCAAAGGTCTCTCCCATAAAAAGCTGTGCGGTAAAGGTTTTTAAATCTTCTATTTTTAATGCGATCATCTGTAAATCCCCCTTTTTCGCTGCCTGCTCCTGCGTCAACTCTGCAAAACACCATTCCCTGCTCACGCAGCTACTCCCTCATCATCTCATGATACCGCTCAAAGAAATCGGACGTAGTACAGTCGGCCCCATCACTTAAGGATACCTTGTTCCAGATTGCTCCGTCAATTTCCACCCTGTGCTCTGCTTCGTAAGAATCGTAGATACTGCGGAACGCCTGATTTTTTCGCTGCAATGCCAGGTTGTTCTTGCGTTCCAGTGTTGCGTCCTCATCAAAATCACTGACACATTTTACCACATACCATTTTCCCTGCCATACAAACGGCTCACTGATTTCTCCTGCTTCCAGCGCAAAGACCGGTTCCTCATAGACGGCATCACGCTCGCCCCGCCCCACGGATACCTCAATGTCCGGATTCTCGGACTCTTTTCTGGCTGTAGCTGCAAAATCTGCCCCCTCATTTGCCACCTTCGCATAAAGTTCCTGTGCCTTTGCTTCGTTGCTGACTGCAATCTCCTGCACCTGAATTACCCTTGCCTCACTGTCACTGATTTCCAGGTTCACGTCCTTTGTCAGCTCGTCCACCAGCTTATTGGCCCGGTGATAAGCCTCATACATCGTGTATACATCATCCCGTGTTGCTTTGGTATAAGCCTTATCCGCATCCGTCAGGGAATTGTAGTAATCATCTGCCAGCTGCTTTAACTGCTCCCGTTCCTGACTGGTCAGCGTCAGTCCCTGCTCGTCTGCCAGAAGATTCATGGATTTGACCTCACCTAAAAAGGTGCGTATCTGCTCTAACAGATACGTCTGGAACGGTGTCTTGTCCTCACTGACCTCCACATTCCAGATCTGGTCGGTATAGACCTGGCGGTAGCGGTTGCGTTCCGTGGCAATGATGAGCATGGTCTGGGCATCCGTGTAACCCTCTGTGTCAGCACTGTCTGACACCATAGGAATGTTGACGCTGCAGGCGGTAAGGAACATGATCTGGGATGCAGCGAGAAAAGCCAGCATGGCCATTCTAAGTCTCCAGATAAGTCTCTTTGTTTCTGTTCTCTGATTTTTCATTCTTTCAATCCTGATTTTCCATTTTTTACTCTGGATCCTGTCCCGATCCTGCCTGATCCGGATTCTTTGACAGAAGTTCTGCTGCCCGTGCCTCCGCAAACTTCTCCTGCATGGTAGGATTCTTCCAGGTCAGCTTCTTGATGGTCAGGTCATCCAGCTTATTGTTTGCCAGACGCAGATTGTTCTCCGATGCAAGCAGATGGTCTTTCACCTTCTGCAGATGGTCGATAGTCTTGTCAATCTCGTCAATGGCTTTCTGGAACCGGTCGCTGGCCAGGGTATAATTTCGCCCAAACTTGTCCTTGAAATCCAGAAGCTTCTCCTCAAACCGGGTGATATCCAGGTTCTGGTTCCGCATTGTCTCCAGTTCCCGCTTGTACTGTAGGGAATTCATGGCGGCATTGCGCAGAATCGTGATGATCTGGATGAAGAACTGCGGGCGGATCACATACATCTTCGGATACTTATGGGACATATCCACAATACCCGTATTATAGTAGTCGCTGTCCGCCTCCAGAAGCGTTACCAGTACTGCGTACTCGCAGCCCTTCTCCCGGCGGTCCTTGTCCAGCTCTTTGAGGAAATCCGCGTTCTTATGCTTGGTGGCGGTAGTCTCGTTTTCATTCTTCATCTCAAACATGATGGAGATGTACTCCAGACCGTTCTCATCGTAATCCCGGAAAATGTAATCGCCCTTGCTTCCGCTTTTAGATACCTCATTATCCTTCTCAAAATAGGCATTCTGGAAGCCAATGGCCCGCACCTGGTTGAAGGAGACCTCGCAGTGCTGCTCCAGCGTTTCCCCCACCATTTTGGTAGACTGCTTCGCCTTTAAGTCGCGGTAGTATTCGATCATCTCGTCCTTATCTTTGAGCTGAATCTCATAATGCTCCTTGACGGCCTTCTCTTCCAGACGGCGCTCTGCCTCATAGCGCTCCTTCATAGACTGCTCCTGCTGCCTCAGCTGCGCTTCATACCGCTCCTTCAGTTCCGTCATGGATGCCTGCTGCTGCTTTAACTGCATGCCATAACTTTCCTGTTGCTGTTTCATCTGCATATCGTAGCTTTCCCGCTGCTGCTTCAGCTGTGCATCCAGACTTTCCCGCAGAGTTTTCTCCTGCAAAGCTGCCTGTTTTTCTGCCAGCTCTGCCTGCTTTCTTGTAAGCTCCGCCTGCGCTTTCAGCTCTGAGAGTTCAGCCTGCTGACATCGGATCTGCCCCTGCAGCTGTTCCTTCAAATTTGCTTCCGCTCTCGCCACCGCAAGCTCCTGTTGTTTCCCGGCCTGTTCTCCCTGAGCCTTCAGCTTCAGGATCTCTGTCTCTTTCGCCGCAAGCTGCTTCTCGTAGCTTTCTGCAGTCTGGGACTTCGCCAGTTCCAGGGCAGTCTTCTTCTCAGCCTCCAGCGATGCCTGCTGACGGGTCAGTTCCTCTTTAAACTCTCTGTCCCGCACCTGCTTTGCAATGGCAGCGTAGCCTTTTTCATCAATCTCAAATGGTTCCCCACAATTGGGGCATACCAGTTTCTTTTCCATATATTAAAACCTTTCCTTATACCAGCAGTTTCAGGATCTTCAGCACGCCGTCCCGCACATTGGTATCTGCCTGAAATCTGGCTGCTTCCTTAACTTCCGGTCTTGCGTTGCCGATCGCAAAGCTGTAGTAAGCCCGGCCAAGCATCTCTATATCATTTAACTGGTCACCAAACGCAATGGTCTCCTCCGGCAGAATCTCCAGACTCTCCTGCAGCAGCTTCACAGCTTCTCCCTTATTAACGCCGGTTGCCATACAGTCCAGCCACATATCACCGGAAATGGTCATCTTTAAACGGTCACCGTACTTTTCGCGCAGCTCCTTGGTGTGTGCTTCAATATCTGTCTTCCGGTATGCGGATACCTTGATGAACTGGTCATCTACTGCCAGTACATCCTTTACGCTCTTTGCCTGAAATTTATAACCGTTGACGATCCAGTCCTCAAACTCCGGATCCGGATTTTCCAGGTAAGCCACATCCGGGCCACCAACCATGACAGTCAGTCCTGCTTTGCGGATATCCTTTACCAGTTCTTCCACCAGAGAACGATCAATGGGATTTACAAACAGCTGACGGCCATGACAGCCCACATAAGCACCATTATCTGACAGATAAAAAATTTTCTCCTTGATCGGATCAAACACCTGCTCAATACTTGCCCACTGTCTTCCGCTCGCGGCTGCAAACTGCATTCCCTTCTCGCGAAGCTTCAAAATCACCTCAAACAGCTCCGGATTCAGCTCATGGCCTCCATCCTCCAGCAAAGTTCCGTCTATATCTGATACCACCAGCTTAATCATGGAATTCTCCTCTTCTCTTTTATCGATTCACAGTCATTCATACCTTATTAACTTACTATATAACCCTCCAACCGTCAAGAGAACCATTCTTCTCACTGCACATGAAAATTGCAATTATCTTCCTTCAGGTATTTCTGCATAAGGGCACTTCCTGAAAATACTTGCAACGCCCATGCAAACATGATATGTTATAGACAAAGCAGAAATATTCTTTTAAACCGTATTGGTTATGGTGCATTTGGTTACAGCCTGCGGTTCTCTCATTTCTATGGCGATGCCATTCTGAATTATCTACTGGAATTTTTCTTTGCTTGAACACCCAACTATCAACACAAAGGAATTCCAGAATGATAAAGAAAAGCAGAATGGGATTCCGGCATAAGGAAGGAGATGCCTATG
>NZ_DBFCCJ010000006.1:0-88618 GCF_048380235.1 Ventrimonas sp.
GATGAGCAGTGCCCATACATCGAAGATACGGCCATTCTTGGTTGCATATGCACCAACGATACAGATCATGATGATAACCGGGTACATTCTCTGACGCGGAATGTAGATGATCTTGCTGATCCACTTGATCGGGTAGAACATGCAGATAAACATCAGGATGTTGCAGCATAACAGCGCGATCAAAATGCTGTTCCAGGTTTCCGGATTCTGGGTGATGAACAGCGGTCCTACCTGTACGCCCTGCAGCATAAATGCACTGATCAGGACAGCAGTAGTAGAGTCACCAGGAATACCAAGGCTTAACAGCGGGATCAGCGCACCGCCGGTCAGGCCGTTGTTGGAGGTCTCAGAAGCTACCAGACCCTCTGCCACACCGGTACCTAAGAGTTCCGGATGTTTGGAGAAGTTCTTTGCCTGCGCGTAAGCCAGAATGGAAGCAGCGGAACCGCCCACACCCGGAAGCACACCCATGAAAGTACCGATCAGCGCAGAACGAACCAGGTTCACGCCCTGTCCTTTAAAATCCTTCAGAGAGAATTTGGTGTTGCCGTTCATTTCGCCGTCAACTTTTTCAATCTTGAAGCGCATGCCTTCCTCTGCCTCTTCAAAAATCTGAGCGATCGCAAACAGACCAATCAGAACCGGAAGCAACTGGAAGCCGTCCTGCATTTTGGACTTGAACATAGCCGGAACCATACGGTAAGCGTTATTTACGCTGAACATACCGATCAGGCTGGTCAGTACGCCAAGGAAACCGGCAAATACGCCACGAAGCATCTGGCCCTTGGACAGAGCTGCGATAACCGTCAGCGCAAACAGGATAATAAGGAATTTCTCGACAGCGCTGAATTTCAGGGCTGCGGCACTTAACATCGGAGTGAACAGCCACAGACAGATCAGAGAGATCATACCGCCGATAAAGCTGGACAGGATACCGATTTTCAGGGCTCTTTCGCCCTCGCCGCGTTTTGCCATCGGATAACCATCAAAGGTGGTCGTGATGGAAGACGGAGTTCCCGGAATATTGATCAGAATTGCCGGAACCAGTCCGCCGGAAATACCGCCGACATACAGGCCAAGCAGCAGATACAGCGCCATATTCAGGTCATATGCGTAGGTCATCGGCAGGAATACGGCTACCGCCATGGTAGCAGTCATTCCAGGGATTGCACCGAATATGATACCTGCTACCACGCCAAGCAGTGCGATAAGTACATGAGCAATTGAAATCATAATCATGCTCTCCTTTCCTTAATATATTGTAAAGCCCCAGTTTGGGAACGGTATGGTGCAGATTCCGCTTGGGAGGGTAATATTGAAGATGACACCAAACATCACTGCGATTACTACAGAACTGATCACCGCAATCAGAATACTGATGAGCAGGGATTTTGGTGCAGTTCCTGCATATAACACATTAAACAGGAATACAAAAATGATGCTGGTGATGGTAAAGCCGATCACATTCAGACAGGCAATGTAGCCGATGAACAGGATCAAAGTGCCGAACAGCTTTACATAGTCACAGTTATCCTTGAAGAATTTACCGGGCTTTTTAAAAAACGGCTCGCCCACTTTCACCCGGGCCATGCCCTCTGTAATGATGATCGCTGCCAGAAAGACGATCAGGATTCCGATCACAATCTTCGGCACGATCCAGTGCTGTGTAGAATAAACAATATGGATCATAGTTTCCCCTTTCCGCCCCGCCGGACATTACTCCAGCGGGACCTTCCTTTTCAATGACGTTATATTTACTGGGTCAGGGTATCGAGAGACGGTGCCTTCTCGATCAGTTCTTTACACATATCACGCTTGTTGTAGATGAATTCCTTGGATGCCTCTACGCCAACCTCATCTGCGCTCAGAGCGTTGTAGTACAGCTTCTCCATATCTGCTATAAAAGCAGGATCCTCGGTCACCTTCTGCATAGCTGCCTCATACTCGGCCAGTACATTGGCATCCATGTCTTTCGGGAAGTACATGCAGAAATCCTTTGCAAACTCAAACGGCTTGCCGTTAAAGGTAATGCCATCTTTTGCCATGGAATCGATTGCTACACCCTTCACCTCACCACAGGAACCAAACATGGTCATCTTTAACTGATCTTCAACACCATCCTTTGTGTACTGCTCAAATGCGGAAGTATCACCGTAGATAACATCTGCGTTACGATCCCACAGTCTCTGCAGTTTCTCAGCGGTGGTGCCGCCAACGATTGCTTTGATACGGCCTGCTACGTCATCACCGTAGGTATCTTTTACATACAGATAGTAAGCAACGAATGCCAGATGAGAGGTTGCGCCGGACTCAATGTTAAAGGATACGGTTGCATCCGGGTTGTCCTGCAGGTATTTGGTAATATCACTTAAGTTGTTCCAGCCCTTCTCGGCTGCTGCACCGAAGCATGCGCCCGGGTTCTGGCCGATACGCGGACCAACAGTCATGTTCTCCAGCGCATACTGCTCATCAACAGAACCGAACAGAACGCTTAAGAAAGTCATGTCATGGAACATCATCACAGTCTTGCCGTCACCCTTTGCATTCTGCATCTCATCCAGAGCTGCTGCGTTGCCGATTGCATCAACCTTGCCGTTGAAGCCCATTTCCTTGCTTAAATAACGGGTTACCAGGTCTGCAATCATATAGGAATCACCAGAAGTAGATGTAGAACCAATAACTACACGGACATTCTGTCCTTTTAAGCTGCTGTTTCCGCCGCCAACATTCGCTCCGGCATCTGCTGCAGCCTCAGAGCTGCTTCCACTGTTTCCGCTATCTGCTGCAGGAGCCTCTGTTTTCCCTCCGCAGCCTGCCATGGAAATCACCATAGCTGCAGATGCCGCAACTGCCAATACTTTTTTTAATGTCTTTTTCATCTTTTTCTCCCTTCCTGTTAAGAAAAATTTTAATATCTTCACCTTTCGAAACAACTGTGCTAGAATGAATACACAATTTTTTCGAAAGGAGATATTCACAAATGATTTCAGAAGATCTGAAACTTGTCACACGGTACTACCGCCAGTTCCGGCTGTGTGTACTCGTTATGCTGTTATTTCTGGTTGCCACCCTGGCCGTGATATTTATCAAGCGGCCACTGGTTTTCGCCATGCTGGCCATTGCTGTATTGTTCCACCTGTTTGTACTCCGGCCAAAGCAGAAGGCCTATGCCGATGCGTTTTCAAAAGCGAATCTGCGCCAGACCATTTGCAAAAGGCTCGGCACTGACACCATTCTGGAAAAAGCTCACCAGAACATCAACGAGGAAACCATTGAACAGGCCCGCCTTATGCCGGGCGGCAGTGAAAAATCTGCCCCGCTTTTCCGCTGGGAAGTAAGCGGCACCATCAAAGGAATTCCGGTCACGCTCTGCGACACTACCATTCCCCAGAGCTTCAGGCTGGCTGAAAAAGGCAAACCCCGCGTCCACTTCAACGCCGGTGTCTGGGCTCATATCACACTGCCATCGGACTCCGGAATGCATTTTCGTCTGTTAGACGAAACCTCCGTTCCGACTCCGATCCGTATGGAGTACTTCTCAAAGAGCATTCGCTATGAAAACGCTCCGCTTGAAGATCGTGATCTGAAAACACACTGCGTTCTTTATCGTCCTATGGGAACGGAACAGCAGCCGTCTTACTCCTTCTGCAAGAGCTTAAAGGCTCTCATGAAGTACACTCCAGGTTATGTTGCGGTAAGCGTTCACGGTTCGTCCATGGATGTATTCATCCGCGGACGGTTTCTGACCCGCACACTTCCGCTGACTCAGAAACCAACTCAGCAGCTGTTAGAGTTTGATCCCTTTCCTGAGCTTTCTTACCTGGCTGATCTTGCCAGATCCGTCTTTTAAGACGGGTCTGACAAGATTTCTTAACGGCCATCTTTACGCTTTTTTAATGTCGACAAAGATTTTCTTTGCATCTTTTTAATAATTCTGCACAAATTATTGTCATTTCATCTGGCATATTTTGATTATATTGCATAATTCTCGATAGGTAAAATACATATATTTTAGTTTTCTCTAAATTATTTTTATACTAAATTGTCATTCCTGATTTGACGTGGTATAATACCTCATGGATAGAATTGTTTCTTTACTGATTTACCGTTTTCGGAAATCCCTTCAACATCATGCAGGAGAACACCCTATGGATTTAAAACAGATTGAATATATTTTGAAAATTGCAGAAGAGAATAATATTACTCATGCAGCAGAAAAGCTGTTCATTACTCAGCCTGCATTAAACCAGCAGCTTCTGAAGCTGGAAAAAGAACTGGGCACCCCTTTGTTTCACCGTTCCCGCTCCAACTGGAGGCTGACCGAAGCAGGGGAAATCTATGTACGCAATGCCAAACAGATTCTTCAGATTAAAAAGAATACCTACGAACAAATCCGGGATGTAGCCAACCGGCAAAAGGGCATCCTCTCCATCGGCTTTACTCCCGGGCGCGGTGTTGCCATCTTTGGTAATGTCTACCCAATCTTTCACCACGAATTTCCGGATATCACCGTAGTTCCAGTAGAGAAACGCGTAAAAGAGATGCAGAGCATGATTGCCGGAGACCAGCTGGATGTCGCCTTTATGACCTTAAACGACTACGACCGTACCAAGGACAACTACATCAGTCTTTCCAATGAGGAAATTCTTCTGGGCGTCCCGGATGGGCATCCCATCTGCCAGTCTGCCACTTCCTCCCCCGGCCATCCCTGGCCGATTCTGGATCTGAATCTGCTGAAATACGAGCCATTTGTGCTCATGGACAAAAAGTCCACCATGTGGAGTCTGGTCGAACGCATCTTCCAGGAATCCGGCTTTGAGCCCAATATCCTGTTTGAGACCCAGAACAACAACACGATTTTAACCATGATCCGCGCAAAAATCTGCTGCGGACTCATCCCAGCTTACTACGTACAGGGAGACATATCCGGAATTTCCGTTTTCTCCATGCCGGCCCACCCCTGCTGGCAGATTGCGGCCAGCTATAAAAAAGGGCGCTACTTAAGCCAGGCAGCGCAGCGGTTTATTGAAATCGCAAAAACATTCTACATATGCTAAAAAAGAGACAGGATATGCCGAACACATTTCAACATATCCTGTCTCTTTTCTAGCAATGCTATCAATGATAATCTATCAGCGCATCTGACGCATAGCCTCATGCAGACATGCATAGCTCTCTTCGCTCTTCTCTACATACGGAGAATCGATAAGGTAATCCTCCAGGAGCTTTAAGTTCTCATCGGTACTCTCTACTCCCAGTTCATCAAAGGTCAGCGGCATATCCATGGATTTCATGTAAGCCTTTAACTGCTCCTTCTCCTCGATCAGGTGGTTGTAGTACAGCTGTGCAAACAGACCGACTGCAACAATTTCACCGTGCAGTGCCTTCTTAGCCTCCTGGGTGAAGAAGGTACGGGTTCCATCGTAAATCATGTGTGCCAGGGCAGACTGGCTAAAGCTCTTGGTGATGTTTGCAATCACACCGGTAACTGCGATATTGACAAAAGCAACCTCCTCTAACACCTTGGTTACCTTGTGCTGGCGGTTATCCTCAATTGCCTGCTGGCCATATTTTTCCAGAACCTCATAGGTATTCTCAGCCATTTTGAAAGCCATATACAGATCGTACGGGTTGTCCTCCAGTCTCATGACCGGCTTACCATTCTGGATCTCAATGCGTTTTGCCATAGCATCCAGGATACCGGCTGCATTGTAGCGGATTGGGCACTGTGCGATCACATCCATATCAACCAGTACTGCGTCAATCTCATGCTCATATCTCCAGCAGTTTTTCTTTGCGCCTTCCGGTGTATACATCACACTCATGGTGGTGAACGGTGCGCAGGTAGACATGGAAGTCGGGATATTGACTACACCAAGCCCTGCTGACTCGCCCACAGCCTTTGCAAAGTCCATGATCTTTCCGCCGCCGATGCCGACAACCTCATCACAGCCTGCTGCCAGACACTTATCACCGTATTCCTTTGCTCCTTCGTAGCTGCATGCTCCCTCATAAATCTCAACCACATATTCCAGTCCTGCTTTTTCAAATCCAGGAATCAGGCGTTCTTTGACTGCTGCAAACGCACGCGGACCTGCAACGATATAAGCTTTTTTGCCAAAACGCTTTACTTCCTCACCACACTGCTCCAAGAGGCCCTGCTCCTGGCGGTATCTTCCTGCTCCAAATTTGATTGCGGTATCTAATACGATTTTTTCCATTTTTCTCTACCCCTATCCTGTGTTGTTATGTTGCTTTTTGTTTCTGTAATGATTATAACGTTCTTACTATTATAAGTAAAACTCATAGTTTTTAGAATTCTCTAATTAATTCTTTGTGCTGTTTGCATACAAAAAGGAGACCCTGCTTCTTGCTGGATCTCCCTCTTTCTCATTTCATATTTTCCGGATGTTGAAATGGCTTATTTATCCAGCTTCACCGGAGTAATCACGTTGCCATTCTCATCAAACTCCATGGCCTTCGGCTCGTCCAGTGCTTCCACACCAGGATACTTGCCGTTCCTGACATCTTCATAGTAAGACTCAGAAAGCATGATCTCACCGATGTGAAGACTGTTTGCGATACGCACCATTCTTGCATGCTCGCGGTCGATCTTGTTGCAGGTGCGGACGCAGATCTGCATTGCCTCTTTGTCATTTGCCACGATACATGGAATCCGTGCGGATGCCAGTACAGTGCTGGTGATGCAGTTCGGGTACATCTTTTCTACATCCATCTCATCGAATATCTTCTTCGTGATGGCTGATGCAAGGCCGCAGCCCAGGGCATTGCCATGGGATGCCTCGCTTAAGTTCAGGAAACAGGTACGCTGTACCTTGATACCACCGGTTGCGTACGGAGTGGAGAAGGTTCCAGTGATATTCGGGTCAACGCCGGTACCACTGAAGTTCTTACCGACTTCATCAACAACCAGAACATCTGTCTCTTCTACCAGCAGCTTCGGCATATTGGAAAAAGCGAACTTTAACAGCTCCGGCTCTCTGGTCATGATGTCTTTTGCCAGGATTGCTTCGATCTTGCAGGTTTCATCATAGGCATTCTCGATACAGGGAATTGCAAAAAGAATCTTTGCCTTCTCCAGAACTACCTTCGCCATGGTCGGAATGTTTTTGGAGATAACATCCATACCATCGGTATGTACCAGAGAAGCTCCCTTCTGCTTGCCCAGGCCTACGGTCATCATCTTGCACGGGCCGCTCTCGTATGGACCGCGGAACGCATTGTGCGGTTTTAAACGGCAGGAAACGATGATACCATCTGCCTCATAAGCATTTTTATCCAGATATACCGTTCTTCCGCGCTCAGAAACGCCCAGCTCTACGACTTCCATGGAAGACTTAATCGGGCAGCCCATAGTTTCCGGAGTGATGTTGTAGCCGGCCAGAATCTCCAGCTGACCCTCAGCAGTCGCTCCGCCATGGCTTCCCATAGCCGGTACGATGAACGGATGCGCACCCTTGGCCTTTACAAAATCTACAATCGCTTTGGTAATGATGTCAACATTGCGAATTCCGCGGCTTCCTGCAGTAATCGCAATCTCCATGCCCGGTTTGATGAGGGAAGAAAACTGCTCCTGTCCCATCTCACGATTTACCACCTCCGGAATGTCCTCCGGTCGTATCATCTCTCTTGGGAATGTCTGTCTTGCATGGAACATTTTCGGAATGCTCACATCATGTAATAACTCTGAAACTTTTCCGTTTGACTGAATTTCTTTCATCGCAACCTCCTGATTTATATAAAAAACATGGTCTGTTTCTATGCCTTACCGGCCACAAAAGAACGTCAGCAGTTCTTGTTCTTTCTTCTGATAATCTCATCATATCAGCCCAACATATGAAAGTAAATTTAAACCTTTTTTTGTTTTATTTAGTTTTTCTAAATATAAATCTTGCCGGTTCTGTTTTTACCGATTATACTGATTCTATACTTTCCATAAAGTCTCTGACCAAGAAAGGAGCTGTATCTCATATGAACCTCAAAGAAATTGAATATATCGTCACCATTGCCGAAGAGCAGAAGCTGAACCGTGCTGCTGAAAAACTTTTTGTCACCCCATCTGCCCTGACCCAGCAGGTAGCCAATCTGGAACGCGAGATCGGGGCTCCGCTCTTCTACCGCTCCCGAAACGGCTGGACTCCCACCGAAGCCGGAAACATATACCTGACCTCAGCCCGGGAGATTCTGCAAATCCGCTCCGAAACAGATAAGCGCCTCCAGGATCTGGTAAATGCCCGGCGCGGCACCCTCACAGTCGGCATTACTTCCGAGCACGGAAGTTCCATGTTCACCCAAATCTATCCGCTGTTCCATCAGGATTATCCGGAAGTAACCATTAACATTTACGAAAATAATGTGCGTGACCAGCAGCAGATGCTGCGAAACGGTGAACTGGATCTGGCCTTCCTTACATTATCCGAGGAGCAGCGCACCGATGATATTTACACCCTGTTAGCAAAAGAAGAACTGCTTCTGGCTATTCCAGCCGGACATCCGGCCTGCCAGTATGCCCGGAAAACCGAAAAGAGCCGCTATGCAGAGCTGGATATCTCTATTCTGCATAACGACCCTTTTGCCATGATGTACAAACAGTCTACCATGTTCCGTATGCTGGCTGAGCATTTTGAAAGCTGCGGATTTTCTCCCAGAACCCTGTTCTATACCCAGCGTTCTGTCAATGCCCTGGAAATGGTCTCCGCCAACATCTGCTGTACCGTAGTTCCTGCATTTTTCGCTGCAGGTGCCCACCGCAGCACCTTTGACAATGTAGCATTCTTCTCCATGCCGCCACATCCGGTATGGGATATCACTGTCAGCTGCAAACGTGGCAGTTACCTGACAGATGCCGCCCATGCCTTTATCAAGCTGGCGAAGGATTACTGGGGAACTCTGAAACTGCGTTAGGCCTGCGCGCCTCTGCCAGTTCTCTGCGCATGTATTTGTCCATCGCATCGGCTACCATCTTGGCATAGGCTGCTGCCTGCACCACGGTCTTGGCTCCCAGCATCACATCTCCGGCCGCAAAAATCCCCAGATGGGTGGTCTCACCAAAGCTATTGGTCACCAGAAGGCCGTTTTCAGAAGCCTTCAGGCCATCGGTAGTGTTGACCAGCTTGCTCTTCGGACCCTAGCTGATGGAAATGATCACCCTATCTGCCTGAACCTGCACCGGAGTCGGATCCATTCCGGTCTGATTGCCATCCTCATCAAAGAGAATCTTCTTAAATACCGGGCCGTCATCATTGATTTCCACCGGCTGCCAGACGAAAGCCAGCTCCGCGCCATCCAGCTTTGCGTAGGCAGTTTCTCATGATCACTCGCCTGGCTGGTCAGGCCTCTCGCGTACAGTGTCACATGGCGGCTGCCCTTGCGCAGGGCAGTTCTTGCCACATCCATAGCTGAGTTACCCATGCCAATGATGGTGTTCGGACGGATCTTAATGCCAATCTCGCGAAGTTTCAGTTTATAGCGCTCCAGAATAGACTTCGGCAGGCTGAAGGCAGGAATGCCATACTGCAGCACGCCGCCGATCTTATCTCTGGAATCAAAGATGGTCACGCCATAGCCCTTCTTCGCCAGTAAGATGGCAATGGTAATTCCCGCAGGACCCGCACCGATGACAGCCACCTTCTTGCCGTTCTTTGGCTGGCACGGAATCTGCATTTTATCAAAATAGGTATCGGAAACATAGTTCTCAATGCTGCTGATATGCACCGGTTCACCCTTGCGGTCCAGCACACAGTGACCCTCACACTGATTCTCATGGTTGCAGACCAGAGAACAGATCATGGACATAGGATTATTCTCAAACAGCATCTCTCCGGCTTCATTTAAATTTTCTTTCTTAAATGCCTTGATCATCATAGGGATCGGGGTATGGATCGGACAAGCCTGCATACACATCGGTTTCTTGCAATTCAGACAACGGTTCGCTTCATTAATTACATGTACTGCCATAACTTATCTCTCCCTTTTCTTTCCGATCAGTTGCAACGCAGCCGGTCTTCTCATTCTATACACAATGTTTTCTCAACTTCGTCCTTATTTTACACCCGCTGTATTCTGTATATAAGTCAAGTTGAAAAGGCGTCTAGTATTTTTGAATTTCGTACAATGTGCAGAATCCCTATGCCGGCAGTGCACACAAAAATGGCCTGAAACCGTCAGTTTCAGGCCATTTATTGCTTTAAGGAGAGATTATTTTAGGTTGTTAATTAACGAACAGATTTTTCAGGCTTTACTGAATCCACTGACCATCGGCACCAACCTGGTAGCCATCCGGAGTTGTGGTATTCACATACAGCTTGCCCTGTCCATTTCCTGCTACTGTCTCAAAGTAGTAGTACTTGCCATCAATCAGCTGCCATCCTGTATACATTGCTCCAAACTGACCATCATGAGCACTGTGGAGATAATATCTTGCTCCATCACTATCGGTGAACCAGCCACCCTGGCAGTATCCATTCTCATCGAAATGATACCAGTGATCCTGTCCATTCCAGGTTACCTTTGCCCAGGAAGACTTCACAAAACTTCCATCCGGTCTGACCAGTTTCCAGCCATTTGCGTCTGTGTTCCAGGTCCCAGCCTGACCAGAAGTGCTGCTTGCTGTACTTCTTCCAGAAGAACTATGTTCTCTGTTGCTGCTTGCCTGATAGGTCTTTGCCAGCAGATTTAAGGTAATCACAACGTCTTTTTCCACTGTATTTCCAAAAGCATCAGCGCCACTGAACTTTACAGTCAGTTTGCATAAGCCATTGGTTCCTGCTGTATTTGCTGCTGTTCCAGCTATCGGCGCAGTATACTCAGCATCGGTAATCTGAGCCTGTACTGTTGTGTTGTTTGCTGCATTGTACGCATCCAGCTGCGCTTTGATCAGGGTCTCTGCATAAGCCTTTACACTGTCTTCGCTGGTGCTGATACCTGCCTCTACCTGCTGTCCGTTTACTGCGTTCTTCACAGTTCTTGCTGCGGTATCTGCAACTGTCTCACTGCCAACCTCTACAAAGGTCTTCATGATATCATCTTCATCATTGATGATATCGCCAGTCTTTTTCAGATTTACAATATAGCTCTTTCCAGCTTCCAGGGAATCTGCGAGTGCTTCTGCCTGCTCTTTTGTCATGGCACCGGTACGGATGATCTCGCACCATCCATCACCACGAAGAGAATCTACTGGACCGCTTACCAGTTCAATGCCCTCATTCGGACCTTCATTGCTGTAAACGTTTCCATCGTAATTATCTTTTACATGAGCGGCAATCTGCACATACCACTTATCCGGGTCGTATACATAGCCATCTTTCGCAAACGCAAATCCTTTTACTACATCCCAGTTACTCTTTGCAAGACCAGTTGTAGCAGAAATAGTATCAATTTCTCCCTCCGGAACAACGCCCTTATTCAGGAATACATCGTAACCATGCATAACAAGAATATCTGCCTGATCACTGATCTCAATTTCAGTCTCACCGCCATTGTGCTTGTACGGACCTGCATCTTCCAGCGTATTGTTCTTCAGATTGGTACTGGTAATATCGGTCTTAATCTCAATACCATCATAGTTATAATACGGACTGCTGTTGCCATTGGCCTCATAATCTTTCATATACTGCTGCGTATAATCACTGTAAAGCATTGCGGAAGCTCTCTTCTCACAGAAGTTGATAATTTCTTCTCTTCCCTCTCTCATGAAATGAAGAAACGGATAATTGGTGCCTTTCTTCTCATTGTACTGCTTCATAACCTCGGCAGTCTCGGTATACGGATACTGGTTGGTATGCTGAGCCAGGTTGTAGACACCATCTGCCTTTCTGCCTTCCTCACCCGGAACATCCAGGTTGCTGAATACACTCTCAATGTAACGGAGAGAACTTACAAAAGCGGTTCTTCTAAATCCTGCCTTCTTAGCACTATCCAAACCATTAATGCCATATCCGCCCATGTAAGCAAACATGATATGATCTCCTGGTTCATAATCACTGTAAGTGCGGACATAACCCTCGGAGTCTGCTGCGGAATTTTCCGGCTCATACTCATAAGTCAATTTTGCGTCTTCCATCGGCTCCTGCACTTCAACATCAAAGACAGCAGAACCACAGCCCTGAGAATGACCAGGTGTCAGCGTTACCATCATGGAAAGGCCGTCACCTAGCTCATTCCACTCATCATTTGGATACCAGTTTGTAATAATAGATCTTACCGGCTGGTCCGTATAGATTCCGCCAATCTCCGGAAATCCATGAATATCAAAACCGATGGTATCCTCGTAGCTCTCATAGACAATCGGACTTCTGGAATTATCTTCATTGCCTTTGGAACGTACCACTGTCTCCCACTCATCATAAAGAGAACCATAATGATCACCATGACCATGCGGCACTAAAAGCATATCCAGCTCACGCGGATCGTTTCCGGTGATCTGAATATTTCTCATATACTGGTATGCCTCCCGCGGCCAACCGGTATCGAACTGGACCAGGAAATCTCCGCCGTTCTCATCCTCGCCACCTTTAAAAATCGGACAGTTATCTTCAATATCACCAATGGTCCACATTTTGTCTTTTACCACTTCGATCGGACTCGCAGCAACCAGATATGGCGCATTGGTCGGTTTCGGGCTTCCCTGCTTCGTAGTTGAAAAATCACTAGTGATACGGACAATTTCCGGCTCTTTTCCTACAAACTTGGCAAGATTCTTATCGTCACACTCTTCGTACTCATAAATCTCTACAACCTTGGCATCACCAGTATTTTCATTAAAATGCTCATAATCCTGGTCAAAAACTACTACAACCTGTTTCCGTTTAGCAGATGGGGTATTATAAATGGTTCCATCGTCATTCAATTCCGAAGCCTCTAACTCGCCTTCCTGATCAACCGGAGCAAAACCATTCTCATCTTCTGTGATATCATCCTCGAGGTCTGCGTCTTCCATGCCTTTCTCTTCGTCATCATCTTTCTCTGCATCGGATGCCGTTGCTTTCGAAGCATCAGACGGAGTTGCCTTGCTGGCATCAGACGGAGTTGCCTTGCTGGCATCTGACGGGGTTGCCTTGTTGGCATCTGACGGAGTTGCCTTATTCTCGTCATCATCAGAATCTTCTGCTTTGTCAGACTCAACCGTCTCTCCATTAAAACTAATCTTGGTTGCTGAGAAATCACCCTTATTGCTAATGCGGTACACTTTTACATCATCTGCAACCTGATAGGTTTCGTTAAATACATCTGTGGTACGGTTACCATCACCTACCGTAATAGTCCGGCCATTTCCGTCTTTTTCAAACAGCCAGCCCATCGCAACCATCTGTCCGGACGTACCCGTCAGTGCACCGGTGGTTCCGGTACCGCCTCCATAAATATCATCGTAATCTGCGCCTTTGTTGGATACAGTACTTCCAATTGCAGTCAAATCTCCGCCATACTTTGCAGTATCAAAATTCAGGCCACTCTGAAGTACTCTTCGCATATCGATGACTTCGCCGCCTTCATTCAGACAAATCTCAACAAAACTTCCTTTCGTACATCTTGCCACAATACTTCCTGCCTGAGAAGCCCCCGTCATGTCATTAGAGCTACCATACTTGACTGCTGTGGTATACTCCACTTCCTTTGTCCGGCCTGCCGGCATGATTTTAATGCTGACAGAATGATCACCATTCTCCTTTGCATTTTCTGTTGCCCATCCATACACAGTTTTTGCAACAACCATGTCATCCGCCAATTGCGTCTCGCTACCAATCTCAACTGCTGCAACAGTTGGAATTGGCGGCACTGAAGCCAGTGTACCAATCGCCATCGATGCACTGAGTGCTACCGATAATGCTTTTTTCATTTTCCGCTTACTCATACTGTCCTCCTCCGAAAATTGATACTTTCAGTTTAGGCAGTTTCATGACAAAAAGCAAATTACAAACCGTTATTCATTCATCACAAATTCTTATGGCTTAGTTTTTCTAATAACGCTCTTAGAAAACAAGATCGACAATCATCTTTCTTTTTTGTTAGTATATAGTAGATATATTATGCTCTGTTGTCATTTAAGGAGGATGAATATGGAATTCAATCAATTAGAATATGTCATAGAAGTCGCAGACACCGGGAGTTTCTCCAAAGCCGCTGAAAATCTTTTTTATTCTCAGCCTGCACTTACCCAACAGATCATCAAGTTGGAAAAAGAATTAGGCATTCAGCTGTTTCACCGGGCACACGGAAGCGTGTCACTGACAGAAGCAGGGATCAATTTTGTTAAATACGCTCACACCATTCTGCTGAATAAAAATGATGCATTATCTGCAATGAATGACTTTGCACAAAACCAGACCGGTTCCATCACAGTACTTCTTCCCACGGAACGGGGGGACAAAATAATATCGGAATTCTTTCCGAAATTTCACAAAAAATTCCCCGGTATTGTCATGAACGCTATTCAGACCAGTGTGCACCGACAGTTAAACCGGATTAGCCGCGGAGCTGCCGATCTCGGCTTTGTCCTACTTCCGGATACTTCCGAACTTGGCGGAATCGACTACCATATTTTAACAAAAGAACCATTCCTGTTTGCTGTATCCAGAAATAATCCTCTTTCCCGTGGTGCCGCAGATATGGCTACTCCTACCGAGGATCTGCCAGTTTGCACGCTCGATCAGCTTTCACAGGCAGAATATGCCCTTACGCAGCCATTTACATCCTCCAATACAATGGTTATGGGGTTTTTCACAGCATTAGAAATCAAACCTGATATTCTTCTGTACTCTAACACCCATGTCTCCACGTTGGAATTCATTAAAAGCAATATTGTCTGTAGTATCCTGCCATCCTGGTACCGCTCCTACGATGAAAAAATTGCATATTTCCGGCTCCCCAAAAATTTGAACTGGTCCATGTACGCAATTTGGAAAAAGGGACATTATCGTACCAATGCATCATTTCTGACGGAAAATCTGATTGCTGATTACTTAGGCAGACATTGACAAAGCTCCATGAAAGCCTGCAGGCAGCATTTGCTTTCATGGAGCTTTGTCATATCATATTCTGATTTCCTCCGTTGCCATCACAACCCTGCATTTCTTCCGGTTGCATGCAATTCCGTATTTCAGGATCTTATGGATCCCATCCTGCCGGAGGGATTCTTCATACTGCTTGTCAATGATCTGCCTCAGTGCCTTCTGACATTCTTTTTCTTCGCATCCCTGTTCCGCATACTTCACTTCGATTACAATTCCGAGATCGGCATCATCAATTCGAATGGAAATATCACTGAATCCATCTCCTGACTCCTGATTTGAGCGGACAGACCAGCCGCCTTTGAAGCTCAGGATTCCCAGCAGAATTCCATGATAAAAGTTTTCCTTTGCCGGTTTCCGCACAAAGGTATCACGGACACTGATGGTTTTCTTCAGATACTCTGTCAAGACAGCTTCCACGGTTTCCGGATTTCCGCAGAGCAGCGCATTGCAGAACTTATTTACCATTCCGCCATCCTGCTCCACGCTTTCCTGAAACAGCTTCAGCACCTGACGGATCATGATTTCACGGACTTCACGGTTGGGAATAGCCAGATTATAACGGTTTCCATCCGACTTTCCACGCTGGGTCAGGTATCCGGTCATAAACAGAGTGCTCCACAGATTGTCCATAGAAGAATACAGATCCTGATAGGTCAGTTCCTGGTTAATTTCCTTCTGGACCGTATCTCCACTGATCAGACTTTCCAGCTCCAGCTTCGTCAGCTTCTTTTCCGTTCCCATTTCCTCAATGAAATGCCGCAGGATCGTATTTCCACTGGTATTGATCCAGTAATTCTGCGGTGGAAGATCCGGTTCCAGCCGATGATCGCCGCAGTAATTGATCACATCCCACGGACAATAAACCTCTGTATTTCCGAACTGATAACCATCATACCATGACTTCACGGTTTCATAATGCTCATCCAGATTATAATAATGAAGCATTGCCACTACTTCTTTATCCGTAAAACCGAAAAACTCATCAAAGGTCGGATTGGTAAACGGATATACTTTAAAATTGTTCAGACCGGTAAAAATACTTTCCTTCGCAATCCGCAGACACCCGGTGAGAACTGCAAATTTGAGGTTTTCATTGGTTTTCAGTGCATTTCCCATAAGTCCGCGGATCAAAGATACCATCTCATCGTAATAACCATTCTGAAAAGCCTTGTCAAGCGGTACATCATATTCGTCTACCAGAAGAATGACCGGAATTCCATAATGCTTCTTTAACAGTGCGGACAGAAGTTTTAAGCTTGCTGTCAGAAGATCTTCCGACATTGCATACATGTCATTCCCAGCCTGACCGATTTCAATCAGTTTTTCATAAATCTGCTTTTCTTCCAGCGTCAGCTGCTCACTCTGCTTCAGAAAGGAAAAGCGCATTGCCTCATTTCCAATAATGATCTTAAGTGCAGCCCGGGCTGCCTCAAACGTGCTTCCGTCTACACCCTTTAAGCTGACAGAAATAACCGGATATTTTCCCATGTACTGCTCACACAGATCCATCTTTCCGGCAATATTCAGTCCTTCAAACAAAATCCGGTCACAGCCAAGCTCAAAAAAGCTCTGCAGCATGCTCATGTTCAGCGACTTGCCAAATCTCCTTGGGCGCGGAAACAGATTCACGGCACTGCCAAGATCCAGAAGCTGGGCGATCAGCCCGGTTTTATCAACATAGTAATAATTCTCCCGCCGGATCTGTTTAAAGCTTTCCAGTCCAACTGGAAGTTTCATCTTCCCTGCCATAGCTGCCTCCAATCCTGCTTTTTAGTCTTTATACTCATTATATCATCGGTTCCCAGGTCCCACAAGCACCGAAAGGAGCCGCAAAAGCGGCTCCTTTCGACAAAGCTTTCTCTTCTGTTATTCTGCTTCCACCGTTCTGGTCACAATGACATTGCTTCCCAGTCCCAGCACATTTTCTATCACGACCTCGCCTTCATGAACCGGCGCGGTGCGTTTCACTTTCCGGATCTCATTCATAACGTCAAAGATCTTAGCCTTCGGGATCGGCGCGCTTAAGCGGACGCTGGCCAGCGGCATCTCACCGCCCTCCACCAGAATGGAGGTTGCGATGTTCCGCATCGGATTTACCAGTTCCTGCTCTACATATTCATGGCCGCGTTTGCACTTGTTTCCAGTGATGGAATACGGCGCTTCGCTGCCCTCCGCGGTAATCTCACAGCCCTGAGGGCACATAATACAGGTAAAGGTTCTTAACATACCACTCTCACCTCCAGGTTATCCTTCTCATTCAGTTCTTCCGGCTTTAAGGCGATCTGGATCATCTCTGCCGGGAGAGCCTTCGGAAACTTCTTCTGTTTTACCAGATGGTCACCCTGCCACAGCTCTACGGTGCAGTTTCTCACCGGTTTTCTCATACGGAAGGACACCGTTACATTTCCGGTACCGCTGAAGCGGGCCGGGGTAAGCTGTCCTACCATACTGTCTCCCGTAATGGCAAGGCCGCAATCCGGAAGTGCTCCCTCTTTGATGTAGCGGGCTGCTCCGTCTGCCAGCTCCTCTGCCTCCATGGAAACAAAGTCTACCAGATCATGTACGTGAAGCACGTTTCCTGCCGCGAATACGCCTGGAACAGTGGTCTGGAAGTTTTCATCTACGGACGCACCCTTGGTTCCATCATCCTGCTTCGCGCCTGCCATCCAGGTCAGCTCGTTTTCCGGAATCAGTCCGACGGAAAGGATCAGGGTGTCACACGGATACTCTTTTTCGGTTCCCGGGATTGGCTGCAGCTTGTCATCTACTTCGGAGATCACAACGCTCTCCAGGCGGTCCACGCCGCGGATCTCGGTTACGGAATGGCTTAAATGCAGTGGAATCTGATAATCATTTAAGCACTGTTCAATATTTCGCGGCAGTCCGCTGGCATATGGCTGAATCTCAAACACGCCCAGTACCTTCGCCCCCTCCAGGGTCATACGTCTTGCCATGATCATGCCGATATCACCGGATCCAAGGATCACGACATTCTTTCCCGGCATGCGGTTCTTTAAATTGATATAAGCCTGAGCCACACCGGCAGTGTACACACCGGCCGGCCGGGTTCCCGGAGTGCTGATGGCTCCGCGGGTGCGCTCCCGGCAGCCCATAGCCAGGATCACAGCCTTTGCCTGGATCTCTAACAGTCCCTCCGGGGATGCCGCAAACACCTGCTTATCCGGTGTCAGCTCCAGCACGGTGGTATCAGTCATATACGGAATGCCCAGCTCTTTCACCTGCTTTGCGAAGCGGGATGCATACTCCGGTCCGCTTAAGGTCTCGCCAAAACGGGTCAGGCCAAAACCATCATGGATGCACTGGCGCAGGATTCCGCCCAGTCCCTTTTCTCTCTCCAGGATCAGAATATCATGAATGCCCTTTTTCCAGAGCTCCAGCGCAGCCGCCAGTCCGGCCGGGCCGCCGCCAATAATTACAACATCTACATTTTTCATTTTACGTCCCTGACCTTTCCTGTGAAAATATAAGAATCCCGTTTGGAGTACCGAACCTCTTCCGGTGCAAGGTGCTTCTCCTGCTCGATCATCTCGGTGATACGGGTTTCGCAGTAGCCGCCCTGGCAGCGCCCCATGGTGGCGCGGGTACGGTTCTTGATGCCGGTCACGGTGCAGACGCCCAGCGGATTGCGGATCGCATCCAGGATCTCGGCCTTAGTCACGGTCTCGCAGCGGCATACCACCTCACCGTACAGCGGATTTTCTTTGATGGCCGCCATCTGCTCCTCATGGCTCATCTCATGGAAGCGTTTCTTTACCGGACGCACCGGATCAAAGCCTTCATTTTTCTGCGGCTGTTCCTCTTTCACTAATAATGCCACAGCACGGCGTGCCAGCGGCAGGGCGCAGGTCACACCCGGAGACTCAATGCCGACCAAGTTTACAGTATGCGGATGCGCTCCATCGGACTCTAACAGGAAATCCAGGATTTCTCCGGTTTCCGGATTATAGCGTTTCCAGCGGATGCCTGCAAAATTCCGGATAAAGTACTCACGCTTCATCTGCTTGAACATCTTGCTGCCATCGCGGAACAGACCGTCCATATGCTCCTTGGTTACAATGTAATCCTCGCGGTCTTCAGTTACATAGGAATCCGGTCCTACCAGAACATTGCCGTCCACAGTCGGGGTTGCGTGGGTGGAGAAGCCGCCCTTATCATTCGGAGCCGGGTAAACAGGGATGGAAAGGAATTTTCCAGCCTTTTTATCCAGTACATAGTACTCACCCTTAAAGCCCTTTACCGGGTAGTTCGGGTAGCCAAGCATCTCGGAAATCTCCGATGCATACATACCGGCACAGTTGATGACCCATTTTGTCTCAAAAGTATCCTGCTCCGTCTTTACTGCCCAGACATCCTTCGTCTCGTCCCGGGTAATGCCGGTCACCTTCTGTCCAAAGTGGAATCTGACGCCATTCTGACAGGCATTCTCTGCAAGACCGATGGTGTACTGCATCGGATCCAGAATGCCGGAGGAGGGCACATACATGGCAAACTCACCGCCTGCATTCGGGTCAATGCGGTTGATCTCATCTTTGTCGATCATGCGCATGCCCTGGACACCGTTCTGCTCGCCAATGGCCTTGTATTTTAAAATGTTTTCCCGGTCATGGTCGGTAAAACCAACTACCAGCTTTCCGGTACGCTTAAACGGCACGCCAAGCTCCTTTGCCACCTGGTCAAACTCCTGGTTTCCCTCTACGGCGCACTCTGCCTTTAAGCTTCCCGGCTTATAAGTAAATCCGGCGTGGAGCATGCCGGTATTGCGGCTGCTGTTTCCGCACGCCACATCCAGCTCCTTCTCCAGCACCGCAGTCTTCAACTGGTAACGGGATAATTCCCGCGCCACGGCCGATCCGACAACGCCGGCGCCGATCACGATCACATCATAGGACATCATTTTGATCCATCCTCCTCATTTCTCCTGTGAAACTTGTCTTATTGATAATCACATTGTATAATAGCTCTGTACGTCAGTCAAATTTATATAAATAATATTTATGTTAGTTTTTCTAACATTCATTTCAAAGCACGATTCCGGTATTACATAGCATTCTTATGACAGGAGGGTTTTCGGTTGGATACCAGACAAATGGAATATATCATACAGATCAGTGAAGAACGCAGCATTACCAAAGCTGCAGAGAAACTTTTTATCACCCAGTCCGCCTTAAACCAGCAGCTGCAGAAGTTGGAAAAGGAGCTGGGGCTCCCGCTCTTTGTGCGGACCCGCTCCGACTGGCACCTGACTCCGGCGGGCGAAATTTATGTAAATACGGCAAGACAGATCCTGAACCTGAAAAAGGATGCCTACAGCCAGATCCAGGATTTAAAAGAAAGCGGGAACCGGCGTATCAGCCTGGGACTTATTCCGGAGCGCGGCGTCAATATGTTCACTGCCATCTACCCGGAATTCCACCGGAAGTTCCCGGATATCCGGATTGAGCCGGTGGAGTGCAACGTCCGGACCATGCAGAATCTCATCACACGCAATGAGCTGGATCTTGGTCTTATCACACTGGTGGAATCCCAGAAGGACGACAATACCTATCTTTCCATGGCAGAGGAAGAAATTTTTCTTGCTGTTCCCGCCTCCCATCCGCTGGCCTGTCTGGGAAGTATACAGGCTGAGGATGCGCCCGAGATCAGTCTGTCCCGTTTTCTGGAGGATCCGTTTATCCTGATCACCCGCCGGTCCACCATGTTCCAGCTGGAGGAGGCTCTCTTTCGCGAAGCAGGGTTCCAGCCCCAGGTTCTCTTTTCCACCAGCAGCAATGTCAGCAAATACCGCATGGTCCTGGCTGAGGTAGGCTGTGCCCTGCTGCCGCGGATTTTTGCAAAGACAGCTCCGGGGGTTGTCTATTTCCGGCTGGAAGGACAGCCGCGCTGGGAAGTCACCATGTGCTGTCGGAAAGGAGCCTATCTGAGTCATGCAGAGCAGTATTTTCTGGAGTTGTGCCGGGCGTACTGGAGAAAATAACACGCTCCCGCCACTTAGCTGACATATCATTTCTGATACTTTTATTATATACAACTGCAAAGAAGCCATCTTCCAACAATCGTCGGAAGATGGCTTCTTTATTTATTATGAAATATTCAATTACCGAACCATGCACGGTTTCTTGTTATCGAAGGTCCAGCCCGGGATCAGGTACTGCATACCAACAGCGTCGTTACGAGCGCCCTTGCCGTAGCACTTATCCATGTAAAGCTGATGAGCCTTCATGATCTGGTCGCGATCAACCTCTACACCAAGACCCGGCTTCTTCGGCAGCTCGATGCATCCGCCTACGATCTGCATCGGCTCTTTGGTCAGGCGCTCACGGCCCTCCTGCCAGATCCAGTGAGTATCGATACCGTTCATCTTGCCCGGGATTGCAGCTGCACACTGTACAACCATAGCCAGGGAGATATCGAAGTGGTTATTGGAATGGCAGCCCCACATCAGACCGAAGTCGTTGCACAGCTGGCCTACACGTACAGAACCTTCCATGGTCCAGAAGTGCGGATCTGCTAACGGGATATCTACGCTCTGCAGAGCGATTGCATGGCACATCTGACGCCAGTCAGTGTTGATCATGTTGGTAGCGGTCGGCATCATAGTTGCTTTTCTGAACTCAGCCATAACCTCACGGCCGGAGAAGCCATCCTCTGCGCCACACGGATCCTCACAGTATGCCAGAACCTTCTTTAAGTCCGGAGCAACTTCCAGAGCCTCTTTTAAGCTCCAGCAGCCGTTCGGGTCAAGGTCTACACGTGCCTCCGGGAATGCTTCCTTGATTGCGGTAACAGCCTTTACCTCTTCCTTCGGAGCCAGAACGCCGCCCTTCAGTTTGAAATCTACAAAGCCGTATTTCTCATTGGTAGCCTTTGCCAGTGCCACGATTGCTTCCGGAGTCATAGCCTCCTCGTGACGCAGACGGTACCAGTCGCACTCTGCATCCGGCTCTTCCTCGTACTCAAGATCGGTTTTCTTACGGTCTCCAACATAGAAAAGATAGGACAGGAACTGAACCTTCTCACGCTGGATTCCGTCACCCATCAGGGCAGCAGCCGGAACATTTAAGAACTTGCCAAGCAGGTCAAGAAGCGGAGCCTCTACTGCGGTAACTACATGTACGCCTACACGCAGGTCGAAGGTCTGAAGACCACGCTTGTCATCTTTGATGTTTGCAGACAGCCATGCGCGGATCTTGTTTAAGGTCTGCTTGTAATCACCGATGCTGGAACCGATTACGAGATCTTTAATCTGCTCTAATGCAGCAGTGATCTTCTCACCGCCCGGAACCTCACCGATACCCTCGTTACCGGTGCTGTCGGTCAGGATCACGATGTTACGGGTGAAGTACGGAGCGTGCGCACCACTTAAGTTCAGCTCCATGCAGTCATGTCCTGCAACCGGGAAAACTTCCATCTTGGTAATTGTAGGAATTGCGTTCATTTGAATACCCTCCTTAAATAATATATAAATGATATTTTGAAGTTCTTTGTATCTCTTACTGATGCTATCATAGCACCTTCATGCAAATAAGTAAAATTAATAGTTTTTATATTTCTCTTAATAATTTTTCTTATTTATTTTCTGTTTAGAAACTGTTATAATCAAATGTGCTTTATTTATAGAAGAAACACATACAACCGCATTTGTTCATGGGAGGTTTACATGGATACCAAACAAATCGAATACATATTAAAAATCGCAGAGGAGAACAACATCACCAAGGCTGCGGAAAAACTGTTCATCACCCAGTCTGCCTTAAACCAGCAGCTTTTAAAGCTGGAAAAAGAACTTGGCACACCTCTGTTTCACCGTTCCCGCACCAACTGGCGCCTGACAGAAGCCGGGGAAATTTATATCGAGGGTGCAAAAGCTGCTCTTCAGATTAAAAATACCACATACAACAGAATCTACGATGTTGTCAGCGCCCGCAAAGGCCATCTGACTATCGGCCTGACACCGGGACGGGGACTTCGCATGTTCACGTCCATTTACCCGGAACTGCACCGCAGCTTTCCGAACCTGGATGTGCGCCCTATTGAGATGCGGGTCCGGGCCCAGCAGGATGCCATTGCCAAAGGGGATATTGATGTGGGTCTTATGACCCTCACGCAAAAGGATCAGACTAGCGATACCTACTATCCGCTAAAGCAGGAGGAGCTGGTACTGATCATCCCAAGCGGGCATCCGCTGGCAGCAAAAGCTGCACCTTCCGGCGAACCACTGACAACCCTGGACCTGACCGAGCTGCGCTATGAGCCCTTTGTGCTGATGGACAAGACCTCCACACTTCGTTCCTCCTGCGATCTGCTGTTTGAGAAAGCCGGTTTCGCCCCAAATATTCTGTTTGAAACCAACAATACCAGCGGTATTGCCGCCATGGTGCAGTCTACTCTGTGCTGCGGTATCATTCCGCGGTATTATACGCTGGGACTCACCGAAGGCGTTGCCTGCTTTTCCCTGCCGGAACGTCCTTCCTGGGAAATTGTCATTTCCTGCCAGAAAAATGGTTACTTAAACTCCGGTGCACGGGAATTCATTCGGCTCGCACGGGAATACTGGGAAAACTCAGCGCCATTATTTTAAGAACAAATATTAATTATTTTAAGAGTTGGCTAAGTACAGTTAATTTTACTTATGTATCAATTTTCGCTATAATGCCTCTTGTCATAATTTTATCACTTCGTTCACAGCCTTGCAACAGCGGCTTTGCGAATGCATCCCCCCATATTTGATGCATACGAAGTGAGCACACTACAGAAAGAGGTATGAAATATGTCACATGAAACCCAGATGCTGCTTGGCCTGTTCTTAGGCATCGCGATCATGATCTTCCTGGTTATGAAGACCAAAACCCACACCTTCATCGCGCTGCTGCTTGCTGCACTGATCACAGGTCTGATCGGCAAAATGTCCCCGTCTGATGCCATTACCGCAATCCAGGATGGCTTCGGAAACACCTTAAAAAGTACCGGTATCATCATCGGCCTCGGCGTTATGATGGGCGGTATCCTCGAAAAGACCGGCGCTGCAGAGCGTATGGCTTACTCCTTCATCAAGAAAATCGGAAGCGGCAAAGAGGAGCTTGCCCTTGGTATCACCGGATGGCTGGTATCCATCCCGGTTTTCGCAGATTCCGCAATCGTAATTTTCGCACCGTTATGTAAGGCAATGTCCCGCGTAACCGGTAAATCCGTTATCGCTCTGGCTCTGGCTCTGGCCTGCGGCCTGCAGTGTACCCACGTAATGGTTCCGCCGACTCCGGGTCCGTTAACCGCTGCCGGAATGATGGGCGTAGATGTTGGCCAGATGATCATCGCAGGTGCCCTGATGTCTGTTCCGATCCTCATTGCAGCTCTGCTGTATGCACACTGGATCGGCAAGAAGATCTACCAGATCCCGCGCGAGGACGGTACCTACGACCGCAAGGAATTCAAGAAAGAATACTTAAAATCCATGGATCAGTTAGATGAGATCATGGGCAGCAAAAAGCTTCCGGGCCTGGGCGAGTCCCTTGCTCCGATTCTGATCCCGCTGGTACTCATTCTGAGCAAAACCGTTTGCGATTTCGCAGGTGTTGACAAAGAAAGCTTCATTTACAGCATTATTACCCTGGTAGGTTCCCCGATTGTAGCCCTGGCTCTTGGTACCACCATCGCTGTTTACGGCATCGGTAAGGATATCCCGAAAGATAAGCTGATGAACATCATGGGCGACAGCATCAAGGATACCGGTATGATCATGCTGATCACCGGTGCGGGCGGCGCTCTCGGAAACATCATCAAAGTCAGCGGTATCGGCGATGTACTCGGTGCTACCGTAGTTTCCTGGCCGATCCCGGCTATCCTGATCCCGGTCCTGATCGGTGCCCTGATGCGTCTGGCTCTTGGTTCCGCAACCGTAGCGATCACCACCTCAGCATCCTTGACTGCTCCGCTCATTGCCACCCTGGGCTTAAATCCGGTTCTGCTGGCACAGGCTTCCTGTATCGGCGCTATCGCATTCAGCTACTTCAACGACAGTGGCTTCTGGGTGTTCAACGGTATGTTCGGCTTAACCGAGATCAAAGACCAGCTCCGCTGTAAGACAGCCGTATCCTTCGTCATGACAGGTGTCGGTATCGTAGAGCTGCTGATCTTAAATATGATCTGGAAATAAAATATTGCTTTATATTAAAAAAGAGAGAAACCCGTCCGATAATATCGTTCCGGTTTCTCTCTTTTTGCTTTCACTTGATTTTCAGATTTTTCTTACTTCAGTTCCAGGCCTTTCTTATAGTGCTGGTAAGTCTCCAATCCAGACAGATCTACATCGTCTGTGGTCACGGGCTGTCCCTTTTTCACATCATTCAGAAGAACAGAACCATTCAGCAGATAGAACGGAGCTGCATTTCCTGTTGCTTTTAACTCTAACAGTTCCGGAGTCAGACCGTCGATGGAATGATGATGTCCCTCTACTTTCAGAACAGTTCCCTTCGGCAGATCACGCTGTGCCACACCGGCCATCACGGAAACCTGGCGGCACTCATCATGAGTTCCGATTCCCATCAAATCACCAAGCAGGATGGAGATTGGGGTTTCCAGTCCCATATAGTGATATGGATAGTAGATACAGCAGTACTTGCCGTTCTTGCTCATCACATGACCCTTGCCCTTTAAGATATCCCACATCTTCTCATTCTCACATTTTACAACGATAAACTCTCCTCCACAGAAGCTTGCCTCATCCTTGCCTCTGAGGTTATAGAAGACATCGACAACGCCCGGCTTGTCCAGGATACCGCCGTCTTCCTTCGGAATGAAGATGTTAGCCAGTTCGCTTGCTTTAGCGATCGGGTAGCTTAAGAACGGGGAGGACGGAACCATTCCGGTTACATTGGATACCAGGTTCATTTCGCAGAGATCTGCAGAAATGACTTCACGGTATTTCTCTAACAGACGACTTCTCTCTTCCAGAGTTTTGGTTCCTTCATAATACCAGCAGTTCATCATCTCCGGCAGCTGCTCAGGGGATGCATTACCATCCAGATAGGTAAACTCGCCCGTCTCGCGGTCCCATACAAAATCATACTCACTGGATTTTCCGGCTGCCACGATTTCCAGGCCCAGAAGCTTTGCCCAGGACCACAGATCCAGAAGATTTCTCGGCTGGTCGCCATTTACCAGGGAATACACAGCGCCGTGCTCTGCCGCAATCTGGTTTAAGAGCGGTCCGCAGACACTGTCCGTCTCCTTGGAAACCATATAAACATTAATACCTCTTTTCAGGGCAGAAATCGCAGCATCAGAGCTGACTTTGGTATTACCGGTGCACTCAACCAGAGCGGTGATTCCGCATTCCATCACAAGGCGGTAATCACTCACGATCAGGACTGCATCTTCCGGAGCCGCATTAATCTCATCAATATTGGCACAGGCAATGATCTGTTTATCTCCAAAGCCGGTTTCTTTTAATACTTCTTCACACTCTTCCAGATGACGAGAGCAGATGACCCGCAGTTCCATATGGGCTACCTTCGGAATCTGTGCCAGCAGGGTATATCCATATCCCTTGGTTGCTCCGACAATACCAACCTTTGATACTTTTCCACTCTTATCCTTTAATAAATTCGTGTAATCCACAACACATCACTCCTTGTCCTCTATTTTTCTTAATGAAAGACCTGTTGCTGCACAGACTGCTTATGGGCGGAAGACAATCTTAATTGCTGCATCATCCTTATCTGCCAGATCAAATCCTGCCTTGATGTCTGCCAGTTTGAATTCATTGGTAATGAGCGGTTTGATCTTAACACTTCCCTGGATGATCGGCCGCATGGTCTCCGGAACCCATACATAACGCTGCTGCCAGGTATGATGAACCAGGCAGGTATTCACAAACTCAAGACCATCATCATGCCAGCGGCTGATATTTAACGTGATCGGAGTTGTAACCCAGCTGTAAAATACAAATTTTCCATTATGCTTGATCATAGCACTTGCCGCATTGAAAGACTCTGCTGTTCCGGCTGCTTCCACGACTACATCCGCACCTTTTCCGCCGGTCAGAGCCTTCACCTTCGCTACCGGATCTTCCTCTTTGGAGTTGATGACAACATCAGCACCAAGAGATTTTGCCAGATTTAATTTACCCTCCAGCACATCTACCACAATGACCTGATAAGCACCTTTTAATTTTGAGCACTGGGCAATGATCTGTCCGGCATATCCGCCGCCCATGACTACCACGGTATCACCCAGCTGAACTCCGGTATTTAAGCCGGAATACATGGCACAGGCAGTCGGCTCACCAAGAGCAGCAATATCCATATCCAGCCCTTCCGGTACCGGCTGCAGCTGGAATGCCTTGGATTTGAAATAATCTGCGAAGTTATTGTTCCAGCCAAATGCCATAACCTGATCGCCGACCTTATAATCGCTGACGCGGCTTCCCACAGCCACAACGGTACCTCCGCTCTCATGACCTAACAGGAACGGAAATTCCGGCGGCTGGCGGAACTCTGCGGTCTGCGGCGGCATGAATCCGCGGTAAAAGCTTTTATCAGATCCGCAGATACCCATCATATGATTTTTCACGATGATATCATCTTCGCCGCATTCGAGTTCCCGTTCAATCAGCTCAATATCATATGCTTTATTTAATCTTGCTGCTCTTGTCACGAACTTTTCCATAACTTTCTCTCCTTTTCGTCTTCTTTTTAGATTAAATTACATGCAATGCAACTAAAATGCAGGTCACAATCGCACCAGTAAGACCAGCTATTGTAGATGCTCCGCCAACGCCGCGGATACCCTGGTTTACATCCATGTTAGACATGGAAACAGTTACCCAGAAACCAGAAGAGTTTGCATGCTTAAACATCAGAGCGCCGGTACCGCATGCCAGGAATGCTGCAACCGGGGAGATACCCAAAGTAGCAAGCATCGGTTCAACCAGTGCTGCGGCAGTCATAACACCAAGGGCGTTGGAGCCAGTTACAACATGGATCAGTGCTGCAATGATGATCGGGATCAGGATTGCCGGGAAAGAAGACTGCATAACGATCTCTGCGATCTTGTCTGCAACGCCTGCGTTCTTTACAAATACTGCCAGTGCGCCGCCCATACCAGTTACAATAATCGGCATAGCTGCTGCGGTGATGCCTTCGTTTACCCAGTCATTTAAAACTTTTTTGGTCTTCCACTCTTTGCCGCATAAAAGCAGGGAAGCAATACATCCACTAAACAGTGCAGCCAGCGGACTTCCGATAAATGCCATAAAGTTAGCAACCGGTGTTTCCGGAATCATAACAGATGTCACAGTGTTTAACAGAATCAGTACTAATGGAAGTAAAATTGGAAGAAGGGATCTTCCCAGAGACGGAAGTTCCGCATTCTGGCTTTCTTCTGCTGCTTTCAGGAATTCTTCTTTCGGTGCTACCGGAGTTTTTAACGTCTTACAGTAAAATACAGCTGCGATAACACTCGGAACTGCTACAACTACACCCCAGAGAATTGCCTGACCTAACGGTACGTTTAACAGTGCTGCTGCCGAAACCGGTCCAGGTGTCGGCGGCACCAGGGATGCTGTTACCAGTGCACCAATGTAAAGCGCCGTACCAAAACTCATCATGGACTTTTTAGATTTTACAGCCAGTAAAGATACGATTGGAATCAGCAGGATTACTACGGTATCTGCAAAAATCGGAATACCAAGAATTGCAGAACTCAGTGCGATGGCCCAGATGATATTCTTCTCACCAACCAGGTCAATAGCCCACTTTGTGATGCGGACTGCGGCACCGGTCTTCTCCAATACGGTACCCATGGCGCATCCGAGGAAAATAACGATAGCTACACTTTTAATCGTACCGGAAAAGCCACCGTTGATCGTGCCCTCAATATCCTGCCACGGAGTCTTCAGCGCAATGGCCAGAACCAACGCTGCGATCAGGATACCGATTGCTGCATTCACCTTACATTTAGAGATCAAAAAGATCATCAAAACAATGGCGATTGCAAAAACAATAAGTACATACGATGTTGACATAAGCTTAACCCCCTTAAGTAGTTTGTTATGCCAATTTTAGAAGCACAAACTGTGCCAACTTTAATCTTCACTTTCAAAAACGACGGAAAATCTGCTAAAAATTTTATTTTAGCTGTGCAGTTTTTCCATTTCTTTCATTTACCGCTTTGTTGCATATATTGCATATTTATTTCAATACGCAACAATCGCAACGTTTTATCGCAACAATTGTGACGGAATATTCCCCGATATTCCGCAATCAGTTCTCCAGGCCATATTTTTTCATTCTCCTCCACAGGGTAGAACGATCAATTCCCAGTAATTTTGCCGCTTTTCCCTTATTTCCGCCACTTAAATGCAGCGCCTGACAAATCCGTTCCTCCTCACCCGGCAGACCGGAATCCTGTTTTGACTCATTTTTGAATTCTGAATCAGAAAATGGCGCTGCCCGCCCGGACAGCAATGAACCTGCTGTCCCGGAATCGTTTCCCGGCAGATCCGTTGGATACAGCGCCTCCTTCATATCCTCAAGGGTAATCACACTGCCCTCATGAAGAACATAAACGCGCTCTGCAATATTGCGCAGCTCCCGGATATTTCCCATAAACGGATACTGCCGCAGCAAAGGAAATACTCCTTCCCCGATATTTAACGCTTCTCCGTTCATTTCCTGCTTCATGGCAGCCAGCTGATTTAAAAACAACAGTTCTACATCTCCCTCCCGTTCGCGAAGCGGCGGCAGAAACAAGCGCAGGACATCCAGTCGGTATACCAGATCCCGCCGGAATTCCCCATTTTCCGCCAGCTTCTGGATACTCTTATTGGTTGCCGAAATAATCCGGACGTCAATATTTATCACCTTGTCATCGCCGATTCTTCTCACCTGCCGCTCCTGCAGGACACGCAGAAGCTTGGTTTGGATCGACATAGAAATTTCCCCCACCTCATCCAGAAACAGGGTGCCGCCGTGGGCCTGCTCAAAAAGTCCCATTTTTCCGCCCTTGCTGGTTCCGGTAAAAGCACCTTCCACATAACCAAAGAGTTCACTCTCCAGCAGGTTTTCCGGCAATGCCGCGCAGTTAATTGCCACAAAAGGACCGTTTTTCCGGCTGCTTGCATTGTGAATGCTCTGGGCAAAGAGTTCTTTTCCTGTTCCGGTCTCGCCTACGATGATAATATTGGAATCCGATGCCGCATAGCGCTTTGCCACTTCAATGGCCCGATCAATAATTTTGCTCTGATGAAGGATGTCATCAAAGGTATAGCGGGCCTTTAATCCCCGGTCACTGAGCTTGCGGCGGATCTGCCCCTCCAGTTCCTGAATCTGCGTCACATCAGTCAGATTGAATACTGCGCCTGAAATTTCATTATTGGCAATCACCGGTGAACATTTCACGGATACTGTCATCTTTGTGCCGGGTACAATAATCAGCCGTATATCGGCCTTTTCTGTTTTCATTACATGATCATACAACGCTGTCAGCCACGGAACTGCCTCCACCAGCGGTTTCTGCATCATACTGTTATTTCCGTTCATCTGCCTGGCTACCCGATTGCGCACACGGATGATTCCTCCGCGGTCTACATACAAAAGTCCCGCATCGGAAGTATAAATAATCGTCTTATACATCTGTGCTATGATCCGTTCCTGCCGGATCCGTTCCACTGTGCGGATGGCCTCATCCATAGCCTGGGAGAGTGCTGCCATACCAGTCCGGATCACCACCGAATTCAAGCCCATCCCTTTTGCAAGCACATTAGCCGAATAACCGCCCACAATGGCGTCACATCCATCTTCCACCGCTTTTTTCAATATCTGCGGCAGTTCCTGATTCAGGACAGGGGCGTAAACCTCTGACTCCACTCCCAGCACCCTGCAGATATTTGCCGCCTCATACAAATTTTCTTCAAACCCGCACACCGCAATCTTTTTCGGATGAAACTTCTCTTTACATTCATAAATTGCCCGGACAATATCATAACCGGAAATATGGACACGGATGGTCGGTATCGTTTCCGAATACTTTGCCAACGTTTTCTGGGCACTGTAGCCACGGGCAATGATCGCATCATACTCATCTACCTGAATATCCGGCATCTCCTCCGCCCGAAGTGCCTGAACATCCGCTTTAACCTTCTCTCGCTCCGGATGATTCGCCAGTATTTTCTTCACCAGTTCCATCAGTTCCGGATATGGAACAATAAATAGTAAACGTATCATATAAAAACCTGCCTTTCGCAATGTTGCATATTGCATCAATATGTTTTCATGTTACAACATTGCAACATATACTGTCAACGGATTTTCTATCATGCGGCACATCCCTTATTGTCATTCTGCCGCAGTTTCGCTCCCATTCACGCCCTGCACAAGTATTCTCTGCCTTTCAACCTTGCATCTGGCATAGATTTTGCTATATTGTTATAGTACAGACAGATAATCTTGGTTACAAGCAGGAGGATTTTCATATGGCTATTTTAGGATGTATCGCAGATGACTTTACCGGAGCCAGTGATGCGGCTTCGTTTCTTGTAAAAGGCGGCATGAGTGTTCAGCTCTATAACGGCATTCCGGAAAGTGCCGCCGATCTAAAACCGGTCCAGGCCATTGTGATCGCATTAAAATCACGGACCCAGGAAACTGCACAGGCTGTGGCTGACAGCCAAAAGGCCGCACAGTTTCTTTCAGCGCAGGGCATTACACACCTTTATTTCAAATACTGTTCCACCTTCGACTCTACCCCAAAAGGTAACATTGGCCCGGTATGCGATGCGCTGATGGAACAGATGCACTCACCGTATTCCCTTCTCTGTCCTTCGCTTCCGGTAAACGGTCGGAAAGTTGCGGACGGAAAGCTGTTTGTCAACGGAGTTCCGCTGGATGAAAGCCCCATGAAGGACCATCCTCTCACCCCGATGTGGGACTGCCGCATTGCCGAACTGATGCGTCCCCAGAGCAAATATCCCTGCCAGGTGCTCTGCCGTCGGGATTTCAGCAAATTTTCTGACATTCAGCCCCAGGAGACAGAAAGACCATATTATCTCATCCCGGATTATGAGACAGACGAAGACGGCGAAGCAATCGTCCGTCACTTTGGTCATCTCTCCTTTCTTTCCGGCGGAAGTGGTCTTTTAAAACCACTGGCAGAATATCTGCTTTCCAGCTCGGATCATAAGGATACGGCATCCATCCCGGATACCTCAGTTCCAGGAAAAGCGCTCCTGATCGCAGGAAGCTGTTCCAAAATGACTCTGGCTCAGATCGCCTGGTACCAGGCGCAAAATCTGCCATCTTACCGGCTGGATCCGCCATCTCTGTTAAACGGCAGCCAGACCCTCGATGATGTCTGGGACTATGTGGAAAAACATACCAGTGAGCACCAGGCTGTTCTGGTATACAGTTCCGATACGCCTGAGATGGTACGCAAATACCAGGAACTTGGAACCGAACGGATTGCGGCTTTACTGGAACAGACTTCCTCTGATCTGGCCAGACGCGCTGTGGATCATGGCTATACCCGCATTATCTCCGCAGGCGGTGAAACCTCAGGTGCTGTCACAAAGGGGCTTCATTTTTCCTCTTACCAGATCGGCGAAAGCATTGCACCGGGCGTTCCGGTCATGGTGCCAGCCACCCGTCCGGATATCCGCCTTGTCTTAAAGAGCGGCAACTTTGGCCAGGAAGACTTCTTCGGACGTGCTCTTTCCATGACCCGCAAGAAGGCATAAAATTGCATCTAAAATAATCACAAGGAGGCTTCAGACTTATGGAAATGACTACAGAACTGAAACAAAAATTAGAAGATGCCGTGTGGGCCGCACACAGCCTTTTCGAGCGCGGAAAAACCTCCGGTTCCTCCGCCAATATGAGTTTTGCACATGATGGAAAAATCTATGTCAGTGCCAGTGGAACCTGCTTCGGAACACTGACCGCCGAAGATTTTTCTGTTCTTCTTCCCGACGGAACCCATATAGACGGAAGAAAACCAAGCAAGGAATGGCCACTTCATCTGGCGCTATATGAAAAATCTCCAAACGTGCAGGCCGTCATCCATACCCACAGTCCCTACTCCATCCTCTGGAGCTTTGTCCCGGATTTAAACGAGATCGACTGTATTCCGGATCACACCCCGTACCTGAAAATGAAGCTTGGAACCGTTGGCATGATTCCCTACGAAAAGCCCGGTACCCCGGAACTTTTCGCCGCTTTCCGGGAACGTGCTGCAGCCAGCGACGGCTATCTTCTGAAAGCACATGGGCCGGTCGTTCCGGGAAAATCTGTCATGGATGCTTTCTACTGCCTGGAAGAGCTGGAAGAAAGCGCACACATTGCCTGGGAACTGTACCGGGCAGGATTGCGGTAAAAATGCCAGGCATATCTTCAAAAAAGGGAGACTTCACACAATGTGTGTCGTCTCCCTCTTTCTTTTAATTTGAGAAATGCTGATTTCAGCCGCTCCACTTTACACCATTACTTTAAAGAAATGGCAGCTGACCGTCCTTGATCACCATTTTCAGTTCCAGGTCTTCATCCAGCAGTACGATATCTGCTTTTTTTCCCTCCGTAATGGAACCATAGGTATCATACACACCCAGGCACCGGGCCGGGTTGGCTGTTGCGCAGGCCACTGCCGTTTCCAGCGGGATCTGCATGACCTTCACTACCGTGCGCATGCAGTCCATCAGATTGGTCACGGAACCGGCCAGTGCACCACCATCCACCAGGGTTGCCCGGTTTCCGTTCACGCTGACATCCAGACCGCCCAGCGTGTAAGTACCGTCCGGCATTCCGGTGGCCCGCATACTGTCACTGATGAGGATCATCCGGTCCGCTCCCATCATGGTAAAGGTGGCCCGCACCACTGCCGGATGAATGTGTACGTTGTCACAGATAATCTCAGCCACCACATGTTTGCTGTCTGCCACTGCACCAATAACACCCGGAGCCCGATGGGTAAAGGCAGGCATGGCATTATACAGATGTACCGCATGGTTCGCCCCGGCAGTGAATGCTGCCATGGCCGTATCATAATCTGCATTGGTATGCGCCAGGGAAATATCCACAGAATCTTTCATTTCCTGAATAAAAGCAACTGCCTCACTGCTCTCCTCCGGCGCAATGCCGATGAATTTCACCAGACCCTCTGATGCTTTCAGGAAACGTTTTGCGATCTCCACATTACAGGGAACAATGTTTTTCTCATCCTGCGCACCCTTCTTGACCGGACTGATGAACGGGCCTTCCATATTCAGGCCGATAAGATCTGCCTCCGGAAATATCACTTTTCCTTCCGGCATCCCGTCTGCTTCCTGTTCTGCCTTCTGCATACTTTGGCCTGCCGCCGCATTCGCCGCCCTGTGCTCGTCCTGCGCCCGCTTATAAGCCGCCGCATTCTGCAATATCTGCTCCAGCTCCTCCACCGGCAGCGTCATGGTAGCCGGAGCAATGGCTGTAACTCCGACAGATGCCTCATACTGTGCAATCTTTTTCAGCGCCTCCGGTGTTCCATCGCAAACATCTGCCCCCACGCAACCGTGGAAATGCAGATCAATAAGACCCGGAATGGCGTAAGCACCTTCCCCGTCCACCACGACCTCTTCCGCTTCTTCAGCTTCCGAAAATCCGTTTACTGAAGACTCCGTTTCCAGAGCTTCTGCGGCAGTCTGTCTCTTCTCCCCATCGGCACGCACCTCTGTGATCCGGTCTCCCAGAACCACGATTTCGCCAGGTACAAATTTCTGTTCTTCTGTGTAAACCTTTACATTTTTAATGATCATGCGTATGCACCCCCTATGGGCGTAGTATAGTTGACTCTGCGCAGAATTACAATAGTTTTTGCTGAACTGTTTTTTCTATTGTATTTCCGCCAAAAACCGATATACTTAAAGGTGGAAGGGGTATTTTATAATAATAAGGGGGTATTACTTACTATGAATATCTGCAAAGCAAAAAACTATCAGGACATGAGCCGCAAAGCGGCTAACATCATCTCCGCACAGGTTATCATGAAACCGCACTGTGTATTAGGCCTGGCCACCGGCTCTTCCCCGATTGGCACCTACAAACAGCTTATCGAGTGGTACAACAAGGGCGATCTGGATTTTGCCCGGGTTATGAGCATCAACCTGGATGAATACAAGGGATTAAGCCCGGAAAACCCGCAAAGCTACCGCTATTTTATGAACACCAACCTGTTCGACCATGTCAACATTGATAAAACCCGCACCTTCGTGCCTAACGGTCTGGAACCGGACCCGGAAAAAGCCTGCGCGGCATATGAGGAAATCATCCGCCAGTCCGGCGGCATAGACTTACAGCTTCTCGGACTTGGCCGCAACGGCCACATCGGCTTCAACGAACCGGCAGACTCCTTCGCCCGCGAAACCCACTGCGTCAACCTGACCGAAAGCACCATTGATGCCAACAAGCGCTTCTTTGAGTCTGAAAACGATGTTCCGAGACAGGCCTACACCATGGGCATCGGAAGCATCATGAAGGCCAGGAAGATTCTGGTGGTAGTCAGCGGCGAAGACAAAGCCGATGCATTAAAAGCCACCATCTGCGGACCTATCACTCCGCAGGTTCCGGCATCCATTCTGCAGCTGCATAATGATGTCACGATCGTGGCCGATGAAGCTGCGATGAGTAAATTATAGCAATATCCCTAACGTAACAGGACCGCGGAAATTACCAAAGGCAACTTCCACGGTCCATTGTTTTACGCTCAAATTATTTACTCATTTTTCCAGGATTTCCCGCACCATCAGGTCAGCTGCTTCCTTCCAGCCATCCATGAAATGCGGAATAAATCCGTGGGATGCTTCCGGGAAGCGTTTTAAGATAACTTCCGCACCTGCGTCTGCCAGGCAGATCGCGTAATCTTCGTCTTCATAACGGAAATTGCAGAGACCTGCGGACAGAATCAGGGTTTTTGGCTGCTTTGCCAGAATCTCTCTCGGCGCATAAAGCGGAGAATTATGAATATCCTCAAAATTTTCTTTCTTATCATCGAAGTAGAGATCTGCAAATGCCTTGCACCGCTCCATTCCAATCTGGCGGTCGTAAGCATCGATCTTGTACTGATCCGGGATACGGTATTCCAGCGGAGGATAACACAAAATCTGAAGTTTTGGCACAAAGCCGCCGCGCTCTGCACAGCAGATTCCCATTGCTGCTGTCAGGGCGCCGCCGGCGCTGTAACCGCCAACGCTGATATCTTTCGCCGACGCGCCCCACGTGTTTGCATGCTCTGCCACATAATCCAGCGCATCCATGCACTGATGGAGTGCCACCGGATATGGTGCTGCATCAGAAAGGGTATAGTCCAGATCTACCGTAATTCCATGAATCTGATCTGCCATGTACGCACTGAAATAAGTATCGTTTTCCCGGTGCGGACCAATAAATCCGCCTCCATGGATATTGATAAACAGCGGGCAGTTTTCTCCCCGGTTCTTTGCCCTCAGAATATCCATGCGATAGGAAAAGCCATCCACGGTGCGGCTAATGCTTTCTATCTCTTCACAAAGATTGGGATATGCCATAATTTCTTCCGGGTACAGCGGTTTGCCGGTTTGTGCCGGTCTCCGGTTTGTATTTCTTATGATTTCGAGAATTTCCTGTTTTCTCTCCTCTGTCATCTTACTTTACCTCCCTGTACTCTGCTTTTTTCAGATACCGTATGATGAGGTCCTGGGCTTCTAACCATGCTCCTGTCATGCGGATGGTAAATCCATGGGCACTTCCCGGGAAAAGCCGAAATGCCACTTCGTTTCCGGCCTGTGCCAGCCGCTGTCCATAACGCTCGGTAACCGTCCGAAACGGGCAATGCTCTGCGTTGATGATCAAGGTGCGCGGCTGATTTTTCAACATTTCACCGGACGCAAAAACCGGAGAACAGTATGGGCTCTTTAATACACGTACATTTCCATCGCAGTAAAGCATGGAGAACGCGCGGCTGCGTTCATTTCCGCCCGGCTCAAACGACATTGCATTATCCAGTGCCGCATAATCCAGGATCTGAAGCGCAAATTTCATGTTTCCTGTTTTTGCTGCACGCAAGCAGATAGCTGCAGTCAGCGCACCTCCAGCGCTGTGACCGCCGATGGAAATCCGGTTCGAGTCTGCGCCAAGCTCTTTTGCATGTGCAAAAGCCCATTCTGCCACATCCCAGACCTGCTCAAACGCCGTTGGAAATACATATTCCGGTGTTACCGCATAATCGACATCCACTACAATTCCACCGATTTCGGCTGCCACCCTGGCGCAGAACAGGTCGTCATCTCCATCCTGCGGATGGACAAATCCGCCCCCGTGCAGATTAATAAACAGCGGGGCATCTTTCTCAAGATTGTTTGCTTTTGTGATCACACACCGCACCGGCACACCGGTTGACGGGCTCTCAAGCATCGTCTCTTTCTGTTCCACCTGGTTTTTGTAAGCCAGATAGCTTTCCGGGATCACGCGTTCTTTTGCTGCGTTTTTATGCATATTGGTGCGATCCAGGATTTCAAGCTGTTCCTGAAGCAACTCTTTCGTCATATCACTTTACCTCCTTAACTGTAAACCGGGAAAAAAATACTTGCGGAAATGATCAGGGAAACAGATCCCAAGATCAAAAACGGCAGCGTAAACCGAAGCAGCTTCATCGGGTTATGATTTCCAATGGAGAATGCCATCATCGCTGCGGCGCATCCGGTTGGGAATGCAATCGCCAGGCAGGATGCACCGAATACAACCAAAACAACTGCCTTTGGATTCATGCCCCCGGCCAGTGCCGTCGAAACTGCGATCGGTGTCATGATTGCAATGGTTCCATTGTTGCTTAAGAACGTAGTCATAATCACGGTAACAACACAGAACACCGTAATAACCAGGGTGCTGGACGGATTACTTCCCAAAAGCTTCAGCACAAAATCACCGATCAGCTGACCTGCACCGGAAGAGTTCAGCGCTGAAGAAACAACCAGAACACCCGCTACGCAGAATACCATGTCACCGGCAAGTGTGCAGGAAGCTTCCTGACTGGAAACAACACCGGTCAGCACCAGGATAATGCAGCCTGCGATCGGAAGCAGATAAACCAGATTTCCAAGCTGGGTAGAAAATACAAATGCCAGCATGATGACTCCAAATACGCCCCAGACAATCTGCTCCTGACGTTTTGTCAGCTGGGATGCCTTTGTATCTTTGTTGGTGTGCTGCATCGCATTCACGTCCATCTTTGTCTTTGGAATCAGCTTCCATGCAAACAAGCAGTAGATCGTCAACACGATGGACGGGATCAGTCCCACTTTCATATAGTCAAATACACCAAGCAGGAATTCCGGATGCTCTGCTACCAGCCCCTCATAGTAAGAGTTATGGATCATCGGCAGGGTTGCACCCATACCGATCGGAAAACGTCCGAACCAGGCTGCATTGACCGCTGCGATCAGGAAATAAATTCTGGACTGTGCCAGATCGCTGTCATCATCCAGTGTAACGACTAACATCAGCATGACAGACATCAGGGCAGTCATACCGATCAGCTGGGTCAATAAAATGGTGAAACCAAGAATCGCCAAAAGCAGGAAAATTCCGCTTTTCTCCTGAATGGAAGACATCCGCTTGCGGATTACGCTTACCAGACTTGTCTTTCCGATACAACCAGCTACCAGCATCATAGTTGCAACCAGAATTGTGGTTTTATTGGAAAAACCGGAAAACGCCGTGTTTAAATCTATGACTCCGGTCACTGCCAGTGCGAGCATGCAGATCATGCCAGTCAGACCGAATGATATTTTTCTCACCATAAACGATACTGCCATGAATACCAGCACCGCCAGGGTAATGGTCAGTTGTGTGTTCATTTTTTGTTGCCTCCTCCTTTGTACCATAAGAAAACTGCATCGTAATGATTTTGAATCCAGGCCTGATTCCAACAGGTTACTGTTTACACATGCGTACCCAGCACCTCTTATAGTTCCATCATACGCTTGAATCTTCGGATTTTCTAATATATACTAAACATAATACTATAAGAAAAAAGCATAGCATCTCTGTCCATACGCGGAATTACTGTCTCCACCGTATTTCTGACAGCAACTCAGATGCTTTTCAGGAGGAGACTCGTGAACACACTCCACTACGATTACTTCATTGCCATCGCTGAAAATAAAACACTTTCCCAGGCTGCGCGGACGCTTCATGTCTCACAGTCCGTGCTGAGCCGCTACTTGAAAAATCTGGAGGAAGAAACCGGGATCCGCCTTTTTCTCACCTCTTCCGGCTGCTATACCCTGACCCAGGCCGGACAGATTTATCTGAAAAGCGCACGCAAGATCCAGCTGCTGCAATCCCAGCTTCATCAAAAGCTGACTCTTCTGGAACAGGATTCTCCAAACGAAGTACGTTTCGGGATTCCGCCCATCCGTGGAGGCGCTGCGCTTGCCTATATTTATCCGTATCTGTTGGAGCAGTATCCATACATTCAGGTTTCGGTGACAAACGAGGGATCTGCCTCTCTGCATGAAAAGCTTCTCGCCCATCAGCTGGATTTTATTCTTCTGATGATCGATGACTGCGAACTTCAAAGAAAATACGACTACCTGTTTTTCTCTCTTGAACAGAAACAGATCCTGCTTGGCATTCCCAGTTTTCACCCGCTCTATGACAAAGGAGGTACTGCCACCGCGCCTGCTGCCTTATCCGTTTCAGAGCTTTCTGCCATGGAAGATGCCCCGTTTATTCTCCCAGATATCGGAACCGTAATCGGGGAACGCGTCAGCCGTTTTCTGGAACAGAATCATCTGAAGTTCAATATTCAGCTCAAAACTTCGAATCGCCTGACAAACGAACATCTGCTTGCAGAAGGAAGCTATGCCGGTTTTCTGGATGAAGCAAGCGCTTTTGGTCTTCCACAGCTCCATTATTTTTCACTTCCAGGTATGCCCACTCTTTTCGAAGGATTTGCCTTTCGCAAAGGGCATGTTCTGACCCCAATGGAAAAATTTTTTATTTATCTGGAATACCGACGCCTGCACCAGGCAAATTCTGCATTTTTGTGTCTGGACGAAAACACCAGACAAATTCTGAGAGAATATGGAGAAGACTGCTTATGAATTCCAGAATTTATGAATACCTTCTGGCTATTGAAGAAGAACAGAACATCAGCCGTGCGGCAGCGCGCTGCCTGCTTTCCCAGCCAGCACTTTCCCAACAGCTGAAAATCTTTGAAGAAAAACTTGGTTTTCCGGTCTTTGCGCGTTCCAAATCCGCCATGCTTCCAACTGAACGCGGAAAAATCGTGCTGGAGACCGCAAGGCAGATTGCAAAAACAGAGCAGGAGCTTCAGGATGCTTTAACCTCCCTGAAGCAGACTGCTCTGCAAAATGTCCGTATCTATATTGAATACACCATGCGAAACATGTTTCTGAAAGACATCTGGCCGAAAGTCCTGAAACTTTATCCGCAGGCGCGGCTTACACTCACAGCCGGAGACTGTGAAAATGCCTGGCAATTTCTGGAAAATGATGTCGTTGACCTGCTTATCGTAAATACCCGGACCATGTTTTCCAAGCCCTGCATCCAGCAGATCTTTCACCAGGATTCCTATCTTCTCGCCGCATCCCGCTCCCGGTATCAGCAAATGGATCTAATCGAAAGAATGAAATCCAAAGGCTCCTGGAAGTATGACCGCGTTTTTATGAAAGATAATTTTTCCCTTTTCCCATCCCTGCAGCAACAAGCTATGGAACAAACCGGGCTGGCTGACTGCCCAAACATCGTCAAAACCAGCACGTATCAGGAAGCCGCACGCCTCTGCTGCGAAAAAGAGGGACTTAGCATTCTTCCGGAAAGTCTGTTTCATATAATAGAAGCAGACCTGCTCCATATTCCTCTGCCGGAACCATTTTTTGTAAAAGGGCTGCTTGTCTGGAGAGAAGAGCAGGCGCTGAACCCACTCTACCCCTGCATACGGAAACTGTTGGAAGAACGATACCAGGAACTGTAGCAGATTACTCCTGCTGGCCAAACAGCAGATTATCCGCTTAACTGCTCTTCCGGTCAACAACCGGATGACCTGTCAGCCGGTTATCTGACAATTCCCAGAAGCTTCTCGGCCCGCTCCACTTCTTCCTTCGTCGGAGCCGGTACACCTTCCAGCGTATACGGGATTCCCAGATTCTGCCACTTGAATAGTCCCAGACTGTGATACGGCAGGATTTCTACCTTTTTCACGGTCTTTAATTCATCAAGCATACCTCGCATAGCCTTCAGATCATCTTCCTGATCGGTGAGCCCAGGTACCAGCACATGGCGGATCCACATATCTTTTCCGGTGTCGGAAAGATACCTTGCCAGATCCAGAATGTTGTCATTCGCAACACCTGTCAGTTCTTTATGGCGCACGCCATCCATCTCTTTAAAATCCAGCATGACCAGATCCGTCAGTTCCATTAATTTCCGGAACTTACCGAAGAACGGCTCTTCCCTGGTGAAAGGATTGCCTGCGGTATCCAGTGTAGTGTGAATGCCTTTTGCCTTTGCCAGCGCAAAGAACTCCAGCAGGAAATCGATCTGTAGGAGTGGCTCGCCTCCGCTGACGGTAATACCGCCATTGTTCTTCCAGTAGGTGCGGTAGCGGTAAACCCGGTTAAACAGATCCTTCGCGCTCCACTCCTCGCCGCCGGACATGCTCCAGGTCTCCGGATTGTGGCAGTAACGGCAGCGCATGCGGCAGCCCTGTAAAAATACAACGGTGCGAACGCCCGGTCCGTCTACCAGACCAAAGGTTTCCAGGGAATGCACGTGACCCACAAGTGCTTTGTTCTCTTCCATGAACTCTCCTCCTGTATTGTTTCTATGATTATAGTATCTCCCGAAAAGTAAAAACACTCCGGTATAGGGAAATTTTCGTTCCCCCCGGAGTGTTTTTTATCAGACTTCCGTCCGTAAATTACATGCTTGCGTGGCAGGTTCTGGAGATTACATCCATCTGCTGCTCTCTGGTTAAGTCGATGAACTTAACTGCATAACCGGATACACGGATGGTGAAGTTTGCGTACTCCTCTTTCTCCGGATGCTCCATAGCATCGATCAGCTTCTCGGTACCAAATACGTTTACGTTTAAGTGGTGAGCGCCCTGATCGAAATATCCGTCCATAACCTGTACCAGATTGTCGATACGCTCCTGAGCGTCGTGGCCCAGTGCATCCGGGTTGATGGTCTGGGTATTGGAAATACCATCCAGAGCCCACTCGTACGGAAGCTTTGCAACAGAGTTCAGGGAAGCTAACAGTCCGCTCTTCTCTGCGCCGTAAGACGGGTTTGCACCAGGAGATAACGGCTCGCCTGCTCTTCTTCCGTCTGGCATGTTGCCGGTTGCCTTACCATATACTACGTTGGAGGTAATGGTCAGGATAGAGGTGGTAGCCTCGGAATTTCTGTAGGTGTGGCGTTTCTTTAACTTCTCAAGGAAGGTCTTTAACAGCCATACTGCGATATCATCCGCACGGTCATCATCATTACCGTAACGCGGGAAGTCACCCTCAGTCTCGAAGTCCATGATCATGCCTTCCTCATCACGGATTGCTTTTACCTTAGCGTACTTGATCGCGCTTAAGGAGTCTACTACGTGAGAGAAACCAGCGATACCGGTTGCGAAGGTACGGCGGACATCGGTATCGATCAGCGCCATCTCAGCTGCCTCGTAGAAATATTTATCATGCATGTACTGGATCAAGTTTAAGGTATTTACATACAGACCTGCCAGCCAGTCCATCATAACATCGTATTTCCGGATGACCTCATCGTAATCAAGATACTCGGAGGTGATCGGTCTTAACTCCGGACCAACCTGCTCTCTGCTCTTCATGTCGCGGCCGCCGTTCATAGCATACAGCAGGCACTTAGCCAGGTTTGCGCGTGCGCCGAAGAACTGCATCTCTTTACCGGTCTGGGTAGCAGATACGCAGCAGCAGATGGAGTAGTCGTCGCCCCATACCGGCTTCATCACGTCATCGTTCTCGTACTGAACAGAGCTGGTGTTGATGGAGATGTGAGCTGCATATTTCTTAAAGTTTACCGGCAGAGAGGAGGAGTAAAGAACGGTCATGTTCGGCTCCGGGCTCGGTCCCATGTTCTCTAAGGTGTGCAGGAAACGATAGTCGGTCTTGGTTACCATGGAACGGCCATCTACGCCGATACCGCCAACCTCCAGGGTAGCCCATACCGGGTCACCTGAGAACAGCTGGTTGTAGGACGGGATTCTTGCGAACTTCACCATACGGAATTTCATTACCAGATGGTCGATCAGCTCCTGTGCCTCTGCCTCGGTGAGCACACCATTTTCAAGGTCACGCTCAATGTAAATATCAAGGAAAGTGGAGATACGGCCGACACTCATTGCAGCACCGTTCTGGGTCTTAACTGCGGACAGATATCCGAAGTACAGCCACTGAACAGCCTCTTTTGCGGTCTTAGCCGGCTGGGAGATATCGTAGCCGTAAGACTGAGCCATAACCTTCATATCCTTCAGAGCCTTGATCTGCATGGACAGCTCTTCTCTCTGACGGATGATGTCATCGGTCATAACGCCATCGCCACAGTTAGCAAAGTCATTCTGCTTCTCCTGGATCAGGAAATCGATACCGTACAGAGCAACACGGCGGTAGTCGCCTACAATACGTCCGCGGCCATAGGTATCCGGAAGTCCGGTAATGATCTTGTTGTGACGAGCCTTCTTCATCTCAGGAGTGTAAGCATCAAATACGCCCTGGTTGTGAGTGCGGCAATACTCGGTAAAGATCTTATGCAGCTCCGGATCCGGCTCATAACCGTAGTTCTGGCAAGCCTGCTCAGCCATCTTGATACCGCCATACGGCATGAAAGCTCTCTTTAACGGCTTGTCGGTCTGAAGACCAACAATCTGCTCTAAGTCCTTATCAGCTTCGCTGATGTAGCCCGGGCCATGGGAAGTGATACCGGAAACAATGTGGGTATCCATATCCAGAACGCCGCCCTTTGCGCGCTCCTCTTTCTGAAGACCCTGCAGGATTCCCCACAGCTTGTCGGTAGCCTCTGTCGGGCCGGCCAAGAAGGACTCATCTCCCTCGTAAGGCTTGTAGTTATGCTGGATAAAATCACGGGTGTTTACTTCTTCTTTCCACAGGCGGCCGGCAAATCCATCCCACTGATCAAAGTTAGTCATTTGGTGTTTTCCTCCTTAAATTGTACTGTGTTTTTGCATACTGTATACATAGCTGACAGAAAAAAATATAACTTCTCAAATATTTTGCTATCTGATTAGTCATATTGTCTGTCCGTCATCTGCCGCTGTCTTTTTCATGGGGGATCAGCAGCTTCTCTGTATACCTCAATACCGCTATGATTCGTTAAAATCATAACGATTCATTCTATAGCAGGCCATTCATCTGACCTGCATATAGAATATCATATTTCCTTAAAATTGCAAGCGGTAAATCTGCGTTTTTTTCTCAATATGATCCAGGTATCCATTTTTGTACAATCTGCATTCTCCTGTATGCACAGTCTAAGATACTGCTTCGGCCAGCATTTTTGCGGACTGGAGCACCAGTGTCGGTACAAACGCACAGACCAGCACTGCCGCAAGCTGCCGTACGCTTAAATCTGCCACTGCAAACATAGCCTGCAGCCCCGGTAAAAACAACACCGCTGCCAGAAGCAGCGTTCCCGTTTCAAAAGCCATCACACTCCACATATTGCTCCAAAGTCCCAGATAAAGAACAGATCTGCTGCTCCTGCAATTAAATCCGTGAAGCAGCCTTGCCAGCGTCAGTGCCGAAAATGCCATTGTGCTGGCTGTTCCAGCTCCTCCGGTTTCCATCCCTATCTGATAAGCAGTCATGGTAGCCCCTGCGATCAGGATTCCCTGCACCAGAAGACGCCACAGAAAGGAGGGCGTCAGGATTCCTTCCTGCGGATTCCGCGGCGGACGGTCCAGAAGTTCTTCCTCCTGTGGCTCCATTCCGATCGCAATGGCCGGAAGTGAATCCGTCAGCAGATTGATAAACAGCAGATGCACCGGAGCAAACGGCATCGGCAATGCAAGAACGGAAGCATACAGCACGCAAAAAATCCCGGCCATATTTCCTGACAGCAGAAACTGTATCGCATTCCGGATATTCCGGTACACATTCCGGCCATTTGCCACTGCCTTGATCATGGTGGCAAAATTGTCATCTGTCAGGATCATGGAAGCTGCATCCTTGGATACTTCCGTTCCCATCATTCCCATGGCCACACCGATATCTGCCTTTTTCAGTGCCGGGGCATCGTTTACGCCATCTCCTGTCATAGCCACGATCTGTCCCCGGCGCTGCCAGGCTTCCACGATCCGGATCTTGTGCTCCGGCGATACCCGGGCATAAACCGCAGCCGATGACAGCTTTCTGTCCAGTTCCGCATCTGTCATCTGATCCAGCTCCTGTCCCGTCACCACCAGATCTCCCGGTTCCCAGATTCCGAGCTTTTTCGCTACCGCAAATGCGGTAACCGGATGATCTCCCGTAACCATAACCGGGTGGATGCCGGCTTTTTTCGCCGTCAGCACTGCCATCTTCGACTCAGGTCTCGGCGGATCCAGCATGGCAGCCATTCCCAGAAAAACACCGGAATTTTCCAGTTCCGGGCTGCAGTCCTGCATCTGCTCTAACGGACGGTACTTTACAGCCAGCACACGGAGTCCACCGGCTGCCCATTTCTCATTCTGCTGCCGGAGCTGCTTTTTTTGCTCCGACGTCATGAGCTTTATTCCCTGCTTCGTCAGGATCCTTTCGGTCCGTTCCAGAAGCACATCCGGAGCGCCTTTTGTAAACAGCACAAAGCCTCCGTCGCAGTAATGCAGCGTGCTCATCCGCTTTCTTTTGGAATCAAACGGCAGTTCCCCGAGACGGGGCATCTCTCTGCGTACCGCCTCCGGTGAAACCTCTGCCCGCAGCGCCATTTCCAGAAGCGCTGCTTCTGTCGGATCCCCCGTGCAGACACCATCGTGCAGTACCGCATCGTTATCCAGGACCGCTCCGTATAAAAAATACCGATGTACCGGATCATACAGCCTTAGCTGCCCCGGCGTCAAAACAGTTCCATCCACCAGTATCTGCTCAACCGTCATGCGGTTCCGGGTCAGGGTCCCGGTCTTATCCGAACAGATCACCGACACACAGCCCAGGCTTTCCACCGCCTTTAAATCCTTGATAATGGCATGTTCCCGGGCCATCTGCTGGGTTCCCATGGCCTGGACAATGGTCACGATGGAGCCCAGTGCTTCCGGGATAGCCGCCACAGCCAGCGCCACCGCAAACATCAGGGCTTCCAGCACACCTGTCCCCCGGTACAGACTTAATCCGAACACCAGCGCACAGATTCCAAGGATCAGCGCTGCCAGATGGGTGCTGAACTGATCCAGACTGATCTGCAGAGGTGTTTTCTTCTCCTTTGCCGAATTCATAAGACCGGCGATCTTTCCGAGCTCCGTCTCCATGCCGGTAGCTGTCACCACAAAAACGCCACGGCCGCCGGTTACCAGGGAGCCGGTGAATGCCATATTGGACTGATCGCCCAGGGGAGGCTCTGCTTCCGTCTTAAGTACGCCCGACCGCTTCTCCACCGGCAGAGACTCTCCGGTCAGCGAGCTCTCATTCATCTGAAGATTGTGGCACTCCAGCAGCCGTCCGTCTGCCGCCACCAGACTTCCTGCATCCAGCAGCACAATATCTCCCGGCACCAGCTTCGCTGCCGGGATTTCCAGCTCCCGGCCATCCCGCAGTACCCGGGCAGCCGGTGCAGAAAGTTTTTTCAGGCTTTCCAACGATTTTCTGGCCTTTTCGTGCTGGATCGTTCCCAAAACCGCATTCATCGTGATGACCGCAAAGATGACCGCCGCACTTTCCCCACTTCCGGAAAGAATGGAAATGGCTGCCGCCGCGATCAGAATCAGCACCAGAAAATCCTGAAACTGCTCCAGAAAGACCTGCCAGGTCTTCTTTCCCGGATACTCCTGCAGTGCATTCTCACCATATTGTGTATACCGCGCTTCTGCCTGCCGCGTCGAAAGCCCGGACCGGCTGCTCTCCAGCCCGCGCAAGGCTTCCTCCGCTGTCATCCGATACCATGTTTTCATTTCGCCACCGCGCTCCCGGAGATTTTCAGGTTTCCGCGCGCTCATACAAAATCTGCCGGGAACCGTTCTTATCTATGAGTATGTATCGGCCGGGCTGTTCAGTACCTTTTATTTTCTCCGGTCATTCGCTTTCCGCAGCTTCCGGCCGATCCACAACAGCGCCAGAACAAAAAGTCCTCCCACAAAGAAAACAACTCCGATTCCCACCGCGACCAGAAAAATCCTGGTTAGCTTTTCCAGATATTCCTGCAATCTGGATTTTCCGTGGGGCGGCTGCTCTTTTGGCTCTTCACCCTCTGCTTCTGGCATCTTTTCCAGCGTTTCTGTGACCGCCCTTATCGACTCCGGCACAGTTTCTTCCTGCCCTTCCTCGTTCAGTTCCCCGTCTGCGCCGCCCCGCTTCAGCTCCTGCCACCGCTCCGGTTCTACAACGCCCTCATACTGCACCCGCCAATCCCTAAGCAGCCGGTTTCCGTACGCCATGGCATCCCGGCACACGATACCGTCTTCCTTCTCATATGGTGTGCCGGTCCAGACAATCTCCTTTACCTCGTATTCTTCTGCAGAAAGCCCCATGCTCTCAAGCAGCTCTGTTCCATACTGCTCTGCCAGCTCTGTCAGCTGCTCCGGCTCTTCCAGATCTGTTTTCTTTACCGTTATCTCCCCAAGCTGATATGCTCCGGCTCCGTACTCATAAAATGTTATCGGAAAGGAAAAATCATCCTGCCAGTAAGCCGCTTCTTCAACCCAGCCCACCGCCTGGCATGGAACCATTTCCCCGTCATGGCCTGCCAGGACAGAAACCATAATCTCCTCCGGAAGCGCTGCCTCATCCTCTACCGCTTCGTATGTTACTTCCCGGTGCACTGTTTCCGCGCGCACCTCCAGACAGCCCACCACACCCATCTGCACCAGAACCAGTGCCGCCCAGAGTGCCGTCTGGATCCCTTTTACTGCATCCTCGGTCACTTTATCCCTCCATAATCCAATTTTCCTGTTGCCCTAACCAGTCAGTTTTCATTTCTGGAATTCCCTGCCGCGAACGGGCCGGGTTGTCTGCACATACCGGAACCGGCGAACTGTGCTGAATGATTCTTACCCTTTATTCTACTTTGGGCCGGAACACACGTCAAGCGCATTCCAGCCCATCTCTTTTTTCTCTGCCGCATGATTCGACAGACCTACGTTTTCTTACTGCTGACACCATCCATATACGAAGCAGCAGCGCGATGATGCTCATCTGGTTTCATATACCAGCTGATACAGCCGCTCCAGCTCCTGAAATGCTGCCAGATCCCTTAAATCCTGCAGACCATCCAGAATTCCGGCCAGATACCAGCGATGGCTTTCCCGGTTCTTTTCATTGAACCGCTGCCAGATCTCATCCCCGATCACCATGTAATCCCGGGCCGTGCTGCGCATATTGCTGAGCTTGTCTCCCAGCGTCAGCAGCTTCACCTCGCGGGAAGCCTGCTTTAAATGCTCGATCGTACTGGCCTTTCGTTCCCTCCAGGTCCGCTCCTTGTCCTCACTTTCCTCCTGCACCAGGGACAGGATCCGGCCGCCAAAGGTCCGCTCCAACTCCTCCGGCGTCACACTGGTATCCTCCAGCACATCATGAAGATATGCCGCCGCAATGACCTCCGGGTCATCTGTCATCTGCGCCACAATGAGCGCTACCTCCATAGGATGATAGATGTAAGGGATCCTGCTTCCCTTCCGCATCATGCCCTCATGAGCTTTTGCCGCAAAAACCGCTGCTTTCTGAATCATTTGTTTATCCCCATTCATAGACCGCTTTCCTCTTCTGCACAAAATACTTAATCTGATTGTAACACACTCCCCGACTCCCCGAAAGGGGCAAACTCATATTTCACTCATGGAATCGTAAGAAAAGTTATCTTGTAAATCCGCCGTTTTTCTGCTATGCTAATGAACAGATTGTAACTGTCCAGGCGACAGATCATCGGGCATTTTGCCTTGCGATAAAAGGAGTTTTTTATGGAACAGAATCAGCAGCCCACATCCCGCCGTGACCATCGGTACCGCAGGAAAAAACAGAGTGAATGGCCTCATATCCTGTTATTTTATGTGCTTCCCTTCCTTGTATTCAACAGCATTTTATTTTTCTGTCTCACCACAAAGCCCAAGCTCAGTGTTGTGGTAGAGGACACCAACGACTACCTTTCCACCAACGTTGTCCTGACCGTAAAGTCGTTCTTTCCGACTAAATCCGTCAGCATGACCCTGGACGGAGAACCGCTGGAGCTGGAAAAAGGCAGACACCGTACATACACCGCCACCGTTTACAAGAACGGTTCTGTCGAAACCTCCGTTGTCAACTTAAACGGCATGCCGGCTACCGTATTTGAACATGTCAATGTATTAGATGACAATCCGCCTGAATTTTCCAGCACGGACATTCAGGACGGTGTAGTTACCCTCACGGTAGCAGACAGCCAGTCCGGCATCAACTTTGACTCCATCTACGCACTGAATTCTGCAGGTGAGCGTGTGGAGCCGCTGAGCGTTGACCGTGCCGGCAACACCCTTTCCTTTGAAATGGACCCGGCAGGACTCCATGTCTTCGCCCGCGACAAAGCAGACAATGAAGTACAGGGCACCTTCACCTCCCACAAGGAGGGCAATGTAGAAACTCTGGAGGGCGGCGCAGTCGATCCGGAGTCTGCCGAGAGTGGTGAACAGCTCCCGGATGCAGAATCCGATGCGACATCCGGAACCACAGAGGTTTCCCTTCAGCAGTAACACACACGTCTAAAAACAATATTACCAAAACAAAACGCACAGAACCTTCGGGAACCATTTCCGGGTCTGTGCGTTTTTCTGTCATGCTTTCTGCAATTTTTCCGGTTCTTCCGGCTGGCCGGATTTCTCTTTTTTCACCCGACCATAGGTCTCTGCCATCTCCCGGCACTTTGCCAGAAGCTCCGGCGTCAGATCATCCTTCTTCATACGCCAGCGCCAGTTTTTCCCCAGCGTAGACGGCTCATTGGTGCGGGCCCAGTCCCCAAGTCCCAGATAATCCTGAACCGGGATCACCGCCAGCTTTGCCACACTTGCCAGTGCGAGGTGGATATAATCCCAGTGGATCTCGCCCTCCGGCGTATATGGATTGCCCAGATACCGGATCGCAAATGCCTTGGCATCCGGCTCTAAGCTGCGGTACCAGCCCTGCAGCGTCATATTGTCATGGGTCCCTGTATACACCACACAGTTTTTCGGATACCGGTGCGGCAGATAGCTGCTCTCACCACTGGCATCAAACGCAAACTCCAGCACCTTCATGCCCGGAAAGCCGGTCTTTTTCACCAGCTTCAGCACCGAAGGCGTCAGAAAGCCCAGATCCTCCGCAATGATCGGAAGCTTGCCAAAGCGTTTCTTCATCGCCTTAAACAGCTCATAGCCAGGTCCCTTTTCCCAGTGGCCAAATTCAGCGGTCTTGTCCTTTGCCGGGATTGAATAGTAGGCATCAAATCCACGGAAATGATCCACGCGCACAACATCATACAGACGGAAGCTGTACTCCATGCGGGACAGCCACCATGCGTAATCCGTTGCCTTATGATGCTCCCACCGGTAAAGCGGATTGCCCCACAGCTGGCCGGTCGCGGAAAAGGCATCCGGCGGGCAGCCGGCAACCGCCTCCGGCTGTCCGTCTTCATCAAACTGGAACAGCTCCGGATGAGCCCAGCTGTCTGCACTGTCCATGGCGACATAGATCGGGATGTCACCGATGAGCTTTATACCTCGCCCGTTTGCATAATGTTTAAGCTTTGCCCACTGCTCCTGGAACTCATACTGCAAAAATTCATAGAACAGGATTTCCTCCCGGCAGGCTTCCCGGTAAGCCTTCACCGCCTCCGGCTTTCTGGTACGGATATCCTCATCCCATAACAGAAAGCTTTTTCCGTCAAAATGATTCTTCACTGCCATAAAAAAGCAGTATTCCCTGGTATCTGCCGTAAGTGCGTCCGCAAAAAACTCCATCAGCTTTTTATCGCTGCGGCCCTTTTTCTTCTGCTGCTCTCTCCAGCGCCCAAAGGCCCTTTTCAGCAATGGGAAACGGTGAAAATACTGCTTCTCATAATCAATATCCTGCGGATCCGTTCCAAGATCTGCAGCGTCACACTCCGCCTTTGTCAAAAGTCCCCGCGCGATCAGCTCCTCCAGATCGATAAAATACGGATTCCCGGCAAATGCGCTAAAGGACTGATAGGGCGAATCCCCATATCCGGTCGGCCCCAGCGGCAGGATCTGCCAGTAACGCTGTCCCGCCTCTGCCAGCTGGTCTACAAACGCATATGCCTCCTTTGAAAATGCTCCGATTCCATACTCCGACGGCAGACTCGCCACCGGAAGCAGCATGCCACATGCCCGTTTCATACTCCGTTCCTCCTTATACCTGACGCACCCGCGTCGAAAATCCCTTAAACCTCCACACAAACACGATCAGACGGAAGATCCAGTCTGCAAACATGGCGTACCAGATACCCAGAACGCCCATGTGAAGTCCCATTACAAATACATAGCTCAGTCCGATGCGGAATGTCCACATGGAAAACACCGAAACCAGCATGGTAAACCTGGCATCCAGCCCGGCACGCAGTGTATTTGGCAGCGCAAAAGCCAGCGGCCAGAGCACCATGCCAAAGGAATGGGCCAGCAAAAGCTTCTGCGCCAGATCCGATGCCTCCGGGGAAAGGTTATAGATTCCTACCACCTGACTCCGGAAAAATGCCATGCATGTGCAGATCAAAAGTAGCAGTCCGTAGTTTACCGCAATGACTTTTTTCGTGTAAGCCTTCGCCTGCTCCGGCTCTCCGGCACCCACACACTGACCTACAATGGTGATCAGGCCCAGCCCAAGCGCCACCCCCGGCAGATACTGGAATGTCACCAGATTTGTTGCTACCGCATAACCCGCGATAGATGCCGTACCAAGCGTGGAAACCAGACTCTGCAGCGCAATCTTTCCAAACTGGAACATGCCATTTTCCAGGCCGCTCGGAATTCCCACGGAAAGGATCTTTTTGATCATATCCGGCTGAGGGATCAGCTGGGACAACCGGTTTACCCGGATACTGTTTTTCGGGCTGCGCACCAGAAGCACCATGACCACTGCCGCAAACATACGGGAGAGCAGGGTAGGAATTGCCACGCCCTCCACACCCATGTGAAGTCCGAATACACAAAGGGCATTGCCTGCCACATTGATGGCATTCATGGCCAGGGAAACCTTCATGGAAACCTTGGAATTTCCCATGGAACGGAACAGGGCCGCGCCGGAATTATAAAGTGCCAGAAATGGATATGACATGGCAGTAAACCAAAAATACGTTGCCGCATTGTCCATAACCTCTGTCTCGACTGAGCCAAAGATCAGCCGCAGCAGATGACGGTTTCCGATAAATGCCGCCGACGCGATCAAAAGAGAAAGCACCGCCGTGATCAGGACCAGCTGTCCCGCTGCGCGGCACGCCTGGTCCTGCCGCTTCTTTCCTATGTATTGAGCACAGACCACTGCACCTCCGGTAGCCATGGCCGATAATACCTGAATGACCAGCACGCTGATGGAATCCACCAGTGCCACGCCGGACACCGCCGTCTCTCCGACAGCCGCCACCATCACAACATCCGCCATGCCTACCAGCACCGCCAGCAGCTGCTCAACCAGAAGTGGTCCAAAAAGCCGGACCATATCCTTTCGTGAAAACATACCCATTTTCTTATCCTCTGTTTCTACCGCATCATACGGGAATTTCAGTTTCATAACAAATTTATGATACCTATTTTGCCTTAAATTTACAAGTATTACTTTTCAGAGAATCGATTCTGGGCTATACTAAAAAATGTTGCCGGCCAATCCAAAGCCGGCAACGATATCCCGTCTGACAAAAAATATTTGAAATTAAGAAAGTGAGACACTATGATCAATCCAATGAAGCTTATGAAAATAAAAAACGCCTGGTCCCGCTTCGCGGCAAACCATCCGAAATTCCCCCTCTTTCTCAATGCCATCGTAAAAAAGGGCATTCAGGAGGAAACCATTTTTGAATTTAAGGTTACCTATCCTGACGGTCAGCAGCTCGTCACCAATATGCGCCTCCGTGCGGAAGATATCGAGCTCTGGAAGGAGATTTCCGAAGCCGTGCGCTAAACTGATTTTTTTCAGTCAGTCCGCTGCGCCGGACGCTTCACCAACGTGCTCATCGACTGCACTGGCGCCGCTCTGATCTGGGTTCTGGTTTATCTTTTCTCCCGCCCTTCCAGAATATCCAGAGCTGCATAAAGCGCCGCCACATGTACCGCCTGCTCAAATGTGCCTTTCCGCAGTGCCCTCCGCGCATCCTTTACATCCATAAACTCCACCGCCACGTCCTCCATCGCATCCAGATGCTGTGCCGCCACCCACTCAGCATCCGTCGCGAGATAGCAGTACGCATATGCGGTGGAATTGGCCGCATTCGGCGCTGTTTTCATCAAAAACTCCAGATGTCCGGCCTGATAGCCTGTTTCCTCCAGAAGCTCCCGTCCGGCAGCCACCTTCGGATCTTCCCCTTTTTCAATCGCGCCGGCCGGAAGCTCCAGCAGCACCTTCTCCACACCATGACGATACTGGCGCACCAGCACCAGACGCTCATCCTTTGTCAACGCAACCACCACTGCAAAGTCCGGATCCCTTCTGATATAAAATGGTTCAATGATCCGGCCATCCGGAAGTTCACAGCGCGATGCCTCCAGCTGCACCCAGGTATCCTGAAAGACAATGTCACGCTTCAACACCTTCCAGGCCATATCGTTTCTATTTCCATTCATGAATATGCCTCCCATCTGAAATACTTTTATGATACGATTTCTCTGCGTTTTTTGTTTTCTACAGCGAATGCTCCTGAATTGCCGCCACGATCACATTGCGCTGATACCTCACAGTCACCCGGCAATTGATCTGCATCCGCTTCGGCAGCGGGCTCTCATCCCGGGCCTTCACCCCCACCAGCGGCTTATGGAATTCATTCGCCGCATCGATCACAAGATCCATCCATTCCTGGTACTCTGCATACATCTCCGCAAAAAGCACCACACAGCTGCATGTCTCAATCCTGCGCCGCAGCAGCAGCCGGCGCCGTTTCAGCTCTACCCCCTCCAGTTCATCATTGTACGTCACCGAATCATCCGTCCATTTGAAATAATTTGTCGTATTCAGCCACTCGCTCACAGTCTCGTAAATCTCACGATGATCCCTCGAACGGCTGACCACAAGATGTCTGTTCTTCAGTGCTGGCATACCTATTCCCCCCATTAGTGAAAAAAGACAGCCGTTACTGTTTACGAAATAAGTAAACCATAACGAAGCTGTCTTCTCGTAATTTGATACTCCTATTTTACCGCACTTTTCTAAAAAGGAACACCCGGCTGTCAATTTTTTTTATTATTTGTCACCTTTCAGCGCAATGTTTCCCTGTTTTCGCCGCAAAAAACGCTTACCAGCCAGCCGCCATACGCTGCGCGATCTTTTCCCGGTACTTCGGGCTGATGCGGAATGCCTCACCATTCTTCATGTAGACTGTATGACTCTTCACAGACTCCACATACTTCAGATTCACCAGATAGCTGACCTGCACCCGCACAAAGTTATAATCCTGCAGAATCTTTTCGATATCATCCAACTTTCCGCGAATCAGCGGCTTATTGCCATTTTTCATATAGACATCAATGTAATGATTCCGGCTGGCCAGATACTCAATCTCATTGACATCCCAGACATGATACTTTGCCCCCTCCTGCACGATCACCTGCGTAGCGGAAATCTTTCTTTTATAGGAAATAATCGCCTGCTCCAGATCCTCATCCAGATTCGTTTTACGGACAAAATATAACGGATTCGTATCAAATGATGCAAACACCTTGTCATCGTGTGCAGATACAAACACGACTTCATCGAAACGGCCGGAATTCTTCCACTTTCTCGTAATACGAATGCCATCCTGCTCCGGCAGCACAATATCCATAAAGGCCAACTGATACGTCTTGTCACAAGCCTCCAGCTGAGCCAGGCTGTTCATACGGTCTACCTGAAACTCCAGACCGTACTTTTTAAACAACGCCTCCACCTTCATCTGAATAAGCTCTGATAAGATCTTATTATCATCAAAAACCAACGCATTTTTCATACTTTTTCTTCATCTCCCAACGAAGTTCACGTTCTTATGAATGAAACGAACTCATTATACTAAAGGGAAACCCCTTTGTAAAATGTATTTCGAAGATTCGGAAGTTCGCACAAATAATATGAGAGATAATGGAAGAAGATGGAAAAATTGCCATACAAAATCAGGGCTTCTGATCCCGTAACGTGACCCGATACGCCCATGCCAGCATCGACTCCTGGTATGCGGCCTTTCCGTACTGCCGGATCAGATCTGCTATTTCGGTCTCCGTAATCCACCTTTTCGCCGCAAGCCAATCAAGAAGCCGCTTCATCTTCTTTCTGAAATCTGCTCCTGACATCAGTAATATTTCTCCTTCCAGAACTGCCTTCAAATTTTCCAGCCACGGAAAATCCTCTTTCAATTCCGCTACACGATCTGCAGATACTTCCTGAACTGCTCCCTGAATAGAAGATGCCGTCAGTAATGCAGTTAATGACTGTGTCTTGGGATTCTCTGTCTGCAGCATCACCTTAGCAGCGCAGGCATAGCATTTCAGGAAAAATCTTGGTGCCAGATCTCCATTAGCATCCTGCAGATGGTTCGGCATCCAGGAATAACTGTCGCCTTTTTTCGGTGATGCACCCATATAACGTCCTATCAGATAAACGATAAACCTTTTGATGATATCTTCTCTTTCTGTTGGAAGATATCCAACCAAAGCATTCTCCTGAACCAATCCCGGAACTGCTGACATGTATTCTATCATTTCCCGCGTCTGCTCCTCCGTTTTTGCATTGGCAAGCCGACGAATCAAAAGACGATACAAAGAAAGCGTATTCCAGCTTAAATCAATCTGACGACTGGGTCACATGTACAGATTCACAGAATTCTATAAATGCCTTTGATGTAAACTGAGAACCTTGATCGCTGTGCAGAATGAGTTCACCTTGAAGCTTCGGCTGAGAATCTAACGCCTTTTTGAGAGTTCGTATCGCCAGATCACTGGTAATATCGCGGTCTGTTATGCTTGCAATTACACTCCGGTTGTGCAGATCCAAAATTGCGCAGTTGTATCGTACTTCTTCGTTTGAAAGAAACAGATATGTAAAGTCGGTACACCATTTCTGGTTGATTCCAGTTGCGCGGAAGTCCCGCTTAAGCCTGTTTTCAAACACTTTGTGAGCCTCTCCATGCTGAAATGCAGGCTTTTTAGGTCGAACGGTTGATTTCAGTCCGAGCATGCGATTCATATATTTATGCACCGTCGTGCAACTATACGAAAACCCTTCCCAATTTAAATATACCCGCATTGAGCGATAGCCTGTTATGCCATGATATTTGTGGTAAATATCTGTAATCTTTGACAACACCGTATTCCGATGGATATGACATTCAACAATTAAAGAAACAGTATGACGAGCACATCGTGTCTCATATCATTGACGATTTGCAAAAAGAACGGTTTGCAGGATCCGGCAAACCGTTATACACTTACTCTGAAGTCGCTGATAAATATCATACATCTGCATCAACCGTTGGACGCATAGCTGAAGACCACGGACTAAACCGACGTAAAAAGAATAATGCATAAATGCACTTATTTATATAAAAAATCTGGCCGACAGAGCATGAACTCTGTCGGCCAGATTTTTCATTTTCAATTATTCTTTTTAATTACTACTCAGCTGCCGCCTCTGTATTCTCCTCTGCTGTTGCCGCAGCTGCACCCACGGTAATAGTCTTAGAGGTCACTACCGGAGCTGCTTCTTCTTTTGCTGCGGTTTCAGTAGATGCTTCCTCAGTCTGATCATCCTCCGTTACCTCGCTGCAGGTTACGCTGATCTGGATCTTATTGTTCTTATAGGTCAGGGAATAGCTGTTGCCGCTGTCGGTCTTGCCTTCACGGGTCAGATTGGTAACGCCCTGTTCGCGCTGTCCCTGTACATAATCGGTCACTGCCTTACCTTCCGTGTCGCCCAATGCTGCAACTACGCTCTGCTCATATGCAGTGTTATAGAGGTTACGGTCTGCCTCCGGAGCTGCATCGTAGACGTAAACAAGATCTACTGCGTTTGCCTTATCTTTCGCACTGTTCCACATGCTGAATTTATAAAAATCTCCGGAATTGCTGTCGTGGAAGGTACGGGATACTTCCAGATTATCCTCAGTGGTCAGAATCTGCACAGAGTTATCTGTACGTGCTGCAGCAAGTGTCTTCGTAATCTTGTTGATGATCACCTTTAACTCAGAAATGTAGCTTCTGCGGGTTGTACTGACTGCCGCATTCTTATCTTTTGCTTCAGATGCTGCAACCTTTGCTGCTGCAACGGTCTTACCCGGATTCTGCTTGCTTGCCTTCTTTGCCGCTTCTCTGTTCTCACGATCGATATCTTCCTGGGACTTTTCCTGACGCACTCCCTCGGAATTCAACCAGTAGCCATCTACCGTAGTATCTGTCATGCGGTAGCCATCCGGATCCAGATGATAAACCAGCTGGGTATCCGGATCGGTAAACCAGTTGCCAGACGGCCAGTTGCCATTATCGTATACATATTTCTGCTTGTCACCGTATGGGGTGCTCTCTGTTACCCAGCCTGCTGCAAATGCGGTGATACCGGTAGATAAGGTCATAGCAGCTGCAACTGCCGCAATACCAAGTGCTTTCTTTCTCATATTGAATTTACCTCCAATGTAATTTTCCTTTTCATGATCGTCAATGAAACTTTTCGTTATATACTTTTCTTAACATATAGAAGCATACCATAAATCAAAGTTCTCTACAACTATCTGAAAAGTGAAGATTTTATGACTTTACACTAAGATAAATGTTAAAAAAATGTAATATGCCTTGAAAAAACAGCTGTAATCAGGCCAGTTCCTTATCGCACATATCCAATGCGGAGGCAATCACTGCATCCATATCATAATACTTATACTCACCCAGACGACCGCCGAATACGATCTTCTTTTCCTGCTCTGCCAGTTTTTTGTATTCTGCATAGAGATTTCCGTTCTTCTCATCATTGACCGGATAATACGGCTCATCTCCCGGCTTCCACTCGGAGCTGTACTCACGACTGATCACCGTCTTCGGAATCTCATTGCCCTCGTCATCCTTACCAAACTCAAACCACTTATGTTCAATGATACGGGTCCACGGTGTCTCTGCGTCGGTATAGTTTACAGCCGCATTTCCCTGGAAATTCGGCTTGTCCAAAAGCTCTGTCTCAAAGCGTACGGAGCGGTACTCCAATGCGCCAAGCTTAAAATCAAAGTATGCGTCAATTGCTCCGGTATAGATGACCTTCTCAGCCAGCTTGTCGTAGACTTCCTTTTCGGCCAGATAATCCACACCAAGCTTCACCTCAATGCCCTCCAGCATATTGGCAACCATCTTCGTGTAGCCGCCCATCGGAATGCCCTGATATAACGCATTAAAATAGTTGTTATCAAAGGTAAGGCGAACCGGCAGACGCTTGATGATAAATGCCGGAAGCTCGGAACATGGTCTGCCCCACTGCTTCTCCGTGTAGCCTTTTACCAACTTCTCATAAATATCGGTACCGATCAGGCTGATAGCCTGCTCTTCCAGGTTCTTCGGCTCGGTAATGCCTGCCGCCTTTTTCTGCTCCTCAATCTTCGCAGCAGCCTCTTCCGGTGTCACAACGCCCCACATCTTGTTGAAGGTATACATATTGAACGGCAGAGAATATAACTCCCCATGATAATTTGCTACCGGAGAGTTTGTAAAACGGTTGAACTCTGCAAACTGGTTCACATACTCCCAGACCTTGCGGTTATTTGTATGGAAAATATGTGCGCCATACTTGTGCACGTGGATTTTTTCCACATCCTCGGTATAAACATTGCCTGCAATATTCGGGCGCTTATCAATCACCAGAACAGATTTTCCATGTTTCTTTGCCTCATGCGCAAATACCGCGCCGTAAAGGCCGGCTCCTACTACCAGATAATCGTACATTGTCATATCCTCCTGATTTTTTCTATGCATGTCTTGAAAATGTAATATCCATTTCAATTCTCTACGGAAACCTTTTCGAAATTGCAGCAATCATCTTAGGCGAAGTCACTCTAACTGTATCGTTAAATTGACGCTCATAAACCTCATCACCCAAGCATGACATTTCCTTCTGAGCTGGAACCTTTATTCGAATCACAGACATACCATGATAATCTATAATATCCACATTTGATAATACAGAAGAAATTAAAGTCTCTGGCAAACTCGATGTTTTTATAAAACCAATTATTTTTCTACAATAATTTTCTAAAGATATACCCAAAACTTTTGCTTCTCTGTCAATTCCAACAACACTATGTTTAAGGATTTTCACTGGATGCACGCCATCTAGCGTCTCAATTCGTCTTGCATCTTCTGTTGTATCCGCAACACCTAAAAAAATATATCCATCAACATCTGGTCCTATATTAGCAATAGCGCATATCGTTTTTAATATTCTCTGCTCTAATGTTCTATCATACTCTCTATTATCATCTAATCTTAAAAAACCCTGTTTAAATTCATATCTGGGTGTTTCAATTTTAGAACGCCGTATAGAATTTTCAAAATCAATTGCCAAACCACTTCCATGCAACAGAGCTGGCGGCTCCTTTTTTACAAACCATGGCCTTAGTAAATTTGCTGTCAATGTTATATTATGTTGGCGACCATCGGTAGTCGCATAGTGTGTTTCCATTTTAATACGCTTTTGCAAGTCAATAAGACTATCTAAAATTTCCTTAGAATCACAAGGCGACAAATCCTGATTTACTAATAATTCATAAAAAGCCATAAATACTGTATAGAATGCATTTTTTATTGGGCCTTTTGCTTTCGGTGTTATAATATTTCTCAAAAAATTAGGAGCCTCTGATATACTTTCTACACAGTTTTTTATTACAGAAAATGTATTTCGTATATCTAATTGTAGCTTTTCTGGTGTATAACGCATTAATGCCACCGATATCTTTTCATAAAAATCAGATGTCACATCATACGCTTTGTCCAACTTTTCTTTACTTCTAGCAAATGGTTCTCCTAGCAGAATAGATATTGCAATATCTGCAATCACCTCTTCATCATCACTATTTCGTAAATCCTGCACTGCCAAGATACCTTGTTTTACCCAAAATGTATTTTCTGCCTTTAATCCATACCGTTCATTATCTCTATTACTACCTATACTTATCTGTGGCATATCAAAAAGCATCAATGATTCATTTGTAGAATCTCCTCTTATTTCTGCCGCAAGCACTCGAACAAGCCTCGGAAAATCACCAATAACTCCCGCTTGCCGTTGTTCCTGATTGCTTAGTTGTCTTCCGCCAGAATTAATTCTCCTAAAAATTTCAAAAACTTGTTTTTCTTCTTCTACTTTAAATGAAGTAATTGCTAATTGATAATCCAAAAAATTGGCACAAATTTGACTTTCTAACTTTTCCCTTCCCGTATACTCTATAAATAAACCCTCTTTTTCCGCTTGCTTCGCCCTAGCTAATTGACTAACGTCAAAATATTTACCATTCCACGAAAACTCATTTTCTATAAATGCCACTATAGCATTTAATCTTTGCAATCCATCAAGTATTTCATAGATTATCTTTCCATCACCACCTGTATATTCTGCAAATAATATTAACGGAATTGGATAACCTTTCATTATACTATCAATAAGATTTTCTTTTTCCTGTTCTGTCCAAACAAGCTTTCTTTGATATTTTCTATTAACTATAATCTGTTTTTCTCTATATCTTCTGTAAATCTCTTGAATACTAACACCACTCGGAATTACGCTCATTACCTTTTCTTCCCTTTACAATTTATAATTATACAACATTCATTTGTATATTAGGCGATTTTCATTCAAATAATTTTTCCCTATAAACGCCTTGCTGAATCAGCGCCTGAATGGAATCCACCACAATCTGCTTGTCCTCTTTATAGGTGACGCCAAACCAACGGTCTCCGGTCTCCAGAACCTTCACACGGGCTTTCTGTTCTGCCAGAAGCTTATCAATGATCTTCGGAAGCAGATACTCTGCCTTCATGGCATCGTCCCCAAGGCTATCCAGAAATCCGGCAAACCCATCCTCCAGCATCTCCAGAAATCTCGGTGGCAGTCCCCACATATTCATAGATACATGCTGGTCTTCACTCACGGAAACCGGCTGTTTCTGCTCATCACAGGCTGTCAGCACACCAGCCTTCATCTGAATCTCGTAAGTTTCTGTTACTCGCTGTAAATAGCCATTTGCGTCCACAGAGCAGACACCACGGGTCACACCGCCATTATCACTTAACGTATTGGAAAGGATGAACCCTGCCATGCAGATATCGTAAACCGGATTTTCTGTATCCATTTCCGTAGTCATATACTGATAGAGCTTTACGAAGGCCTCTTTTCCGTAATAGTCATCCGCATTGATCACAATAAACGGTTCCTTCACCAGATCCCTGACACACAGAACCGCCTGACCGGTTCCCCACGGCTTCGTTCTGCCCCAGGTATTCCTGCGGTCGCCCGGAAGCTCATCTACAGACTGGTATGCATATTCTACCGGCACCAGTTTCTCAATCCGCTTTCCAATAATCTCCTTAAAATCCTCTTCGATATCCTTGCGGATAATGAAAACCACTTTGTTACAGCCTGCCTCTAAGGCATCATGGATGGAATAATCCATGATGATCTCACCATTCGGGCCAACCGGCTCCAACTGCTTGATGCCGCCGCCAAAACGGCTGCCAATTCCTGCTGCCATGACAACCAACGTTACGTTCTTCATTTGTGCTCTCCTCCACCAATATTTTATTTATATCATCTTATCTACTAGCCCTTTGTCGTTTCAAATGATTTCGCCCCACACAAAGCTGCCAGTGTCATTGCCACTTTGTGAGCCATTTCAATATCCAGACTGTCTCTTTCTTTTATATCGACCTCTGTATGCACTGTATCTCTTTTCTTATTATCCGGTGCAATTCTCCATCTGCAATTTACCTCATCTTCGGTGCAGTTTTTCACTTCAATCAAACAATTCACGGAAAAATAGCGTGCAATGTACGCCTACCACAGTCTGCCACAGGACAGTATTATTTTATAAACCCAAATAATCCGCGAACTGTTCCTGTGTATATGCATGGACTTCCCGAAAATACAATCCCATATAGCGTTCCAAATCAAATAAAATCAGTTCTTTGTTCGCTTTGCCTGCTATATAATCTCCAATTTTATTTCTGGAAACAGAATCCTGTGTTTTTTCTTTTTTCTGCTGATTTGGAAGCGAGTTCTTTTCCTGATTATACACTACAATAAACACAGCATTTTCTCTTGCTGTAAGCACCGTACTTCCGGTAATGTCTCCAAAAATCAAGAGACTGTCCCGAAGCTTGTCTTTGATATTACGATTATTCACTTTTCCATTCTTAAATTCAACAAACGCAATCTTATTTTTCCACACTGTCAGTGCATCTACCGAAGCCACAGCCTCTTCAGAGCATCCATATTGATTCGCATAGCATGTTTTCACTCTGTCAAAATCAACCACACTCAAATTGGATTCTGTTAGATATTGCACATTCATTTTATCACTATCGTCCTTCGATGTCTCCTTCAATGTTGTCTTGTTATCCCGAAAAAGTGTATAATCGTTTAAATTCATCACAGGCGACCTCTCTCGTTTTCCAACGTCTGCAACGGCTTCGCCAATTTGCTGTAAATTTTCTCGATACAGTTTGTAACGTCTTCTATTCTGGCCGCCACTCCGTCCGAAGAAGAAAGATAGTATTTACATTGATCCGCAATCCCGTACTTTGCAGAATAAACTTCAATTGCATTCAAAAAATATGGACTATGCGTATTCAATAAAACATGAATTTCAAACTCTCTCTGAATTAGCACGATCAATTCTGCAAACAACAGCTGCCATTCCGGATGTAAATGAATCTCCGGCTCATCCAGAATCACAACTCCATTCTGTTCTATCACGCCCTTTTCCAGGAGCAGTTTTAAAATAACAAACGTTTTCAATCCCATCGACAAGTTACGAACACTGAGAACTTTATCAGAATCAGGTTTCCTATAACCTACCTCAGAACGTTTACCCCTGACGATTTCCCCCATAAAAAACGGGACGAAAAAATACCCAAAACAGTTCTCGGTTCGTCCAAAACAAACGGATCATCCAGATAAATTGCTTCCGTATTCAATGATAATTCATCAGATAGCTTAACTTTTGTTTCCGCATCTGGCGTTAAATGTACAGTTATTTTTTCCCTTTTTATGTTCAAGCATATTTTTCCGATCTGTTCCGAATAAAGATTACACACCTGGTCATCAAACTCCGCTGTAATTCGTTTGTCCAAGACCGCACTGTAAAAATCAGAATCCTTCACTTTCAACACACGTTCTATCGATGCAACCGTTTTTTCCAGAGTTTGTTCTGAAAAATCCATGTCACCCAGGTACGAAACCAAATAGTCTTTCACATCATTCGTATGATGCAGTAAAATATCCCGTGCCATCTCAACTGTGTTCCATCGCTGCACAGTATTCCTGTCCAAACTGTAAGTGTAATATAACCGATCCAGCAAATTTTCAATACTATCCTCGCGCTGCTGTTTTACCTGATTTTCAATATCGTAAAAGCTATTGAACACTGCAAACAAAGCTCTTCCCACAGTGCTCTTTCCTGTATTGTTTTCACCGGCAATTAGCGTGATTCCATTGATTTCAATGTCAGCCTGCTCCACTTTTGCAATATTTCTTAATGATAGTTTCACGCTTATTCCTTTCTGCTCATGACAGCCTCCATACACTGTAGGCATCACTTATTCTTTCCATTCTTTCTCCAGTTTCTTTCGAACAGAAACTCTGATCTTATCCTCATTGAGTCCTTTAAAGCAAAATGATACAATCACAACAGAAACGACTACATATAACACATCCAACAGATACTTAATATAATCATAGCGTATTTGCACTTTCTCTGTAACCTCATTGACTGAAAACACCCATTTCCCTGTTATCAATATCAGTGCCAGAAAGCCTATGACCAAGCCGCCCGTAACCACAATATATATTTTTAGTCGGCGTTTTGTTCTTCTATCTGTTTCTGAATCGATATATTTCTGCTTTTGTTCCGCCTTCGTTTTTTCAACGCTTTCTTTTAATTGTTGCTCAAGGTATGCATTTTCATTCCTTAAAGCATTTACCTGCGCGTCTGCCTTATCCTTTTCCGCCTCTACTGCAGCTGCTGTTTCCAGTTTTGCTTTTTCATTTTCCTCAGCTAAAATCTGGTTGATCACATACTGATGTGAAGTTTCCACGATTTGTTCGGAATTTAAATCTTTATAGTCATGCTGCAGTTTCTCCGCTATATCAAAAATAATCGTTTCTTTCATATCAACCGGTTCCTGTAATGCAATAACCGACTTCAATATTTCCATTTTTCTTGCATCGGCAGGCTCATTCTCTGAAAAACTAAAATTCAGAAATCTTGTAAAAGCAGAGTAATCATCTGCTGTTGTTCTGCCCGCATACTGAAGAATGATCGAATACCATACACTCGGCAGAACAACGGTAGGAATTGCTCCCGGTCGTTTTTCTCTTTCCCATCCAGAGAAAGCGTGATCCGCTGTGATCAGATAGTGATCTGTCGCAAAGAAATTTTCTCCCTTTTTTTCTCTGTTCTGTTCCTGTATGTACAGATAATTATTAATATCCGCCTTTATGGAAGGATCATAGGTATTTCTTCTATGTTCAATTTTGTACTGCTTTAACGATTCGAACTGTTCAGCGTATTCCTTTTTGTTCCGACCGGAATAATCATCGAATGTGACTTGCTTGAAGCGGGATAAAATTTGGGACGTCCGCATTCGTAAATCCCGTTCAAAGGAACTGTAATCGCTGGTTCTGTTAACAGGATCTTTTGTCCATTCTACATACTGTTCATAAAAAGCACTGTTGCTCATTCTATCATCCAGACACGATATCGCACGAACCGAAAGCGGCGCTGAATCTGCCAACAATGCTTTGATCTGACCAACATAATAACAAATGGTATCGTTTAATTCACTTCTTGTGTGGTTTGAATATAATATCTCAACTCCAGTTTCCTTGCATTTCAAAATAAACGCATCAATTACCAGTTTCCGTTTTTCATTATTTAATCCCATCAGCCGGAATACAATATTTGTGTCAAGATAAAATTTCTTTTGATTAAAAATGGTTTGATAAACAGTCTTATCTTTGCGTACTGTCATCATACAATAATCAAAACAACACGAAATCAACTGATAAACACAACGATTTTTGTCCAGATTATCCCAGTAAATGAATGCATTCAGAATTTTCTTTTCATCCGTAGAATAGTCACAATTTGCCGCCTTGATTCCCAAATGTTCCCCATTCATCAATGCCTGAATCGTTTCCGCATTGGAATTAAACACATCATAAAGATATTTTACCAGCAAATCACAAAATGCCTTTTCCGAAACATCAAGTTCTTCATGCTCCTTTAAAAACAGTTCCACGATTTTTCTAATCGAGGAGTCATCTGTTTTCTTTCTGATTTTTTCATATTCTTCCGGGGTTATAGAATATGCCTTAAGCACTTCATCTCTCGTTTCATTGATCTGAATAATCCTATTCTGATTTTTATTATGAATAGTCCCAATTATTTCGGAATCCGAAAAATCCAGTGCATATTTATCCCTGATATCCGCGATAATATCGGTAATTGTCAACCCCGTATTGTATTTGTCAAACAAAACAAGCGCTATCATTTTTTCCAAGTTTTTATTGAATGTACTTGCTTTATTTTCCCCAAACATCAATGCCAATCTTAAATAACTGCTGCGTTCCAATAAAATAGTCCTCTTTTCCTAGGTACTTGCTATGAAGCGTTTACAATTTCAAAATCACTAATAGCAATTTTCCCGACCGCTCCACCACGAGCAATCGGGAAACATAAATTAATTCTATTCTATCAGATTTTATCTTTTTTTGATACACGAAAAACGAATAATTTGCTGAATATATAATTCGCTATTGTAACAACAACCTGCACCACCAGTTTCGCCAGCTTATCATTCATACCGCACAATGTTACCATAACAAACATAATTGCCATGTCCATAAACAGCGTAAGCAGTCTTGAAGAATAAAACGCAGCCGCTTCCTGCAGCCAGTCTTTGCGCTTGCTCTGAAACACGTATATACGGCTTGTAATATATGCAAATGTAACCGCTGCAATCCAGGATAATACATTAGCGGCCTGTAATTGTAATGCACTCTGCGGATTTAAAAATGTCAATACGCAGACATAATAAACGGCAAGGCTTACTACAGTGGTCAATACTCCTACTATCAAATAGCGAATAATTTCTCTATAATTTTTCTTCATAGCTCTTATTTAATTCTCTTCACCTTTTCCCCATTACTCTCTGCAACAATATAATGCGGCCTGTGCTTTGCCTCATTGTAGGTCTTTGCAATATACTGTCCCATAATGCCCATACTGAACAGTTGAATTGCTCCAATAAAAATGATCACGCACATGGTAGATGCCCATCCGGCAACTGGATCACCGAAGCATAACCGTCTGACAATCACAATCACCATCATAATGAAAGCGATGAATGTCATTCCAATTCCAGCCCACGAAGCAATACTGAGTGGTGCCTCTGAAAAATTAATGATACCATCAATCGCGTACTTAAATAATTTCCAGAAATTCCATTTTGTTTCACCAGCAACCCGTTCTACATTCTTAAACGGCAGCCAATATGTTTTAAAACCGATCCAGCCAAAAATACCTTTAGAAAAACGGTTGTATTCTCCCATGGCTACGATTGCATCTACCATTTCACGCTTCATTAATCGGAAGTCCCGTGCACCATCTACAATATCTGCATCTGATATTTTATTAATGAGCTGATAGAACTTTCTGGCAAACCAGGAGCGGATTGGCGGTTCTCCATCTCTGCTTACCCGGCGTGTTGCCACACTGTCATAATCTTCTGTTTCCAGAATTTTAACCATCTGCGGCAATAATGCGGGCGGATCCTGCATATCTGCATCCATGACTGCCACATAGTCTGCATCGGCATTGGAGAATCCCGCATACATCGCCGCCTCTTTTCCGAAGTTTCTTGAAAAAGAAATATATGTAACATTTTCATTCTTCGCTGCAAAATTTTTTAAGATTGAAAGCGTATTATCTTTTGAACCATCATTCACAAAAATCAATTCATATTGACAATTCATTGTAGTTACAACTTTCATAACCTCTTCATAAAAAATCGGAAGTGCTTCCTGCTCATTGTAGCAAGGAACAATCAGCGCTACTTTCATAATCCACCTTCTCTACCAGTACTTATACTTTCCTGTCCTTATTTTTCGTGCTTCCTAACGTGTTAATTCATAAGCTTTGCATCTCGACTCAAATAATGGTCTCCATGCCCGATACCCGGCAGCATTACAAACCCTGTTTAAAATTTCTTTCTGATCAAAAGACTCATCAACATAAACAATCAGATTCTTTTTGTCTGGATCCAGCTTTTCAGCTAATGCCTCAATACGATCCGGAACTTCCGTAAATACACGCCCCATATTTTCCAATTCCAGAGCATTTCCTACCAGCTTATAATAATCCCAGGTAATATACAGACAGTCCTCACCTACATGCTCTTTCATAATATTTACATTGTTCACATAGTTTTTATACAGATACTGTACGTGCTTTCCGCTTACTCCAAATATGGAAAAAACAGCAGCCATTATCAGCGCAGTAGCGAATGCAGTGTTCTTTGAGCCCCAGTAATTTACAATCTTAAATACAAAATAGAACATCAGCAATGTTAATTCCGGGTATATGCCAAACACATATCGGTCAACCTGATATGGAGCTATCTTTAGAATAATCGCAAAATAACTCACACTGACAAAAAGCACACACCCAACTGCAGAGATTTCTCTTTTAAGAGTCTCATCTATCTTCTCCAATGCCATTCTAAATGTCTGCCCATTACCAGTTCTTTTTCTCACCCAGCTGATTAACGTACACAGACCACATACCATAATCACTATTCCTAATATATTTTGAGAATTTGCAAATAACTGTTCTCCTATAATAGACCAATATCGTTTTGCATTTCCAAGAATATCGCTTAAGTTGAATAAATTATGAACTGCCTCATTCCCTCGCTGTCCAAAAAACAGCTTTATATAAGCCACTGGAAATGTCAATGCCACCAACAGTAAACTGATAAACATCGTAACACAATATTTTATCAGCGTTTTTCTTTTTCCCGTCCACAATAAATAAAAGAAATAAAATGCTGCTGTAAAAAAAGCAATTACAAAAAAATAATAATGGCTCATATACCCTAAATAAGCAATCAATATTAAAATCAACCAATCTCTCGACTGTATTTTATCTTCCGTAATCCATTTCACATGTAAATTGAATAATGTCAATACCCATACTGTCAATAACACATACATGCGAATATAAATCACATTACTGATTGCCCCCGCACTGAAACCATATGCTATCACAGGAATCAAAGCCAGCCACTCACTTTTAAATATCCGTCTCGCTAAAGCAAACAACAAATACATGGACACTGCAAAATAAACAATATTGGGAATAATCCCATACCATTTACTAAATGTATTTGGAAAAAGTGATGAGATTGTATGTAATACCATATAAAACAGCGGAGGATGATAATCCTGCGTCTGATTGTACACGACTGATCCATATCGAAACCGCTGTTCTGGGAGCACTTCCAAATAGTCCCGGAAATATTCTCCCGATACCCAACGTTCTTCTAAGGCATCATCCGAATATACATGCGGATGATAATAGCTGTTAGCCAGACCATATGACCACAACTCATCCACAAAATATCCTTGTTTTGCATTTCCAAAATAAATCATACATACAATCTGCAATAACAGTATTACACCAAATGCAATCTTGTTGTAACTCTTGCTTTTCATAGTTCTCCTCTTAAGCTACAGTTCCAGATACTTCTTCCAGAACTCTACGGATGTCATCTGTTTTTTATTTTCGCGATATTTTTCTTCTACTGCAGCCCTTGTATTTTTGTACTCAGCCAAAAGCCTCTTGCTCCGTTTATTTAACTCCCGATATTTTTCTTTACTAAATACCCGCATACTTCCCATCTGCAAATGCGGATTCACTGCCAGCAGTTTTTTATACCAAAAGTTATGTTCCGGTGAATAAAACCAGTCAAACGCAACAATTCCCGGACCTTCCTTCAAACGGCTTTCCGAACAAAACCGATGACCATTGTAGGTGATGCGATACAGCCATTTACGCAAAAAAGTTCTTGGCGGATCCTGATACACTTCATCTAAATCGATATCCAGATCAGAGAATTCCCGCAGATCAACCATCTTCTCATTCTTCTTACTCTTCTCTTTCATAATCTGTTCGCCCAGATCCTGCATAATAAACTCCGGACCTTTTAAGAAATCCTCTATCGCATCCAGAATTAATTCTGCTCCATTATAATCCAGGGACAGCATACGGGCACGGAATAATTTTGTCATACGATTCATGAAATCCACATTCTGACATACCTCACTCACAGCCTGTAGAATCAGACTGTTTCTATGAACCTGATATAGTTCCATAGAAGCATTAAACTTATATGTGAAGCCCATATGCCAGATGCAGATTCCATTCATAGTAATAAATTTTGCATGATTTCTAAGACTGAATTCTACATCGTCACCACGAATAAATAGCGGCAGTGGAAGTCCATTTTGCTTAATCATCTTCATAGGAATACAACAGAACCACCATCCTGCATACATATGCTGGCGATCCAGATATTCCTGATCGCATTCCAGAATGTCCCGCAACAATGTATGATCTAACTCATTTTTCTGCGGACCATAAGAACCGTCTGCATGTACAAATCCAATATCTTCATGCTGAATATTCATTTCTTCATAACAAAGCATGGCCCCACTGACAAAGTATTCATCAAATTCTGGCTTTAACATACTCAGCAGATAATACATTCGTCTAATACTTTCCGGCAGTATAATCACATCGTCGTCCATAAGAAGCACATGGGTAATATCCTCTGGCTGTTCCATGGATTCAATCATGCCACGTGTAAAACCACCGGCGCCACCCACATTCTTATTTGGATGAATTGTAATTTTATCTGAATTCCACTGATCCGGCACCAGTGTCCTTCCATTGTCAATCACATGAATCCATAAATGATTTCTGATTTCATCATCGCTATTCAATAATTCGTTCTGCAATAATTTCAAATTTGACTGGATAAATTCTTCTTTCTTGAAGGTTGTTGTTGCAATAGAAAGATTCACCACTCTATGATCTATCTCAGCAAAACTACCCTCATACCAGCCACCAAACAATTGGCAATCCGAATCTGTTTCAACTTCAAATGCCAATAACACACTGTCTGAAGCAGGATAGTCCATTACAATCTCTCCAGAGTCATTTAAAATATAGCTCTGTTCTGCCAGCACTGTCTTAGCCGGACTATGTACATCCAACGTGTAACCAACAAGACGTACCAGACATTCTCCCTGAAGCCGTAAATGTAGTCTTACTGCCTGCAGATTCGTATACTTCTTCCATTTATGCAATGAGAATGCATTTAAATATGACATAAAATCTGCCACTCGATATTTCGGCAAACACAAAATTTCCTGTTCCGCATCATATCTCATTCTCTCACCACGATAAAACAAATTCCATTGTGTCTCAAATTTAATTCCTGTTGGGAACAACAGATTCTGTAACTTCAAATACATGCGCTCAATACCTCGTATTATTCTCTGTGTTTAATCTCTGGTATACAAATCTCTGGTATACACCTTGTCTTCTACATCATTTAACTCTTCGTTTTTTCGATTTGCAACAATTACATCCGATACTTTTTTAAACTCCTGCAAATCCCGGATCACACTGCTGCCAAAGAACGTGTCATCTTTTAATGTCGGCTCATAAATAACTACTTCTACGCCTTTCGCTTTAATCCGTTTCATAACACCCTGAATCGAACTCTGCCGGAAATTATCAGACTGCGATTTCATCGTAAGCCGATAAATTCCTACTACACAATTCTTGCCCGGTGTGCCGTCACGCCCCGCCGTTCCGGTTCCATAATAACCAGCCTTTTCCAAAATACGCTCTGCAACAAAATCTTTTCTGGTCCGGTTGGCATCCACGATTGCTCCAATAATGTTATTCGGAACATCATTATAATTTGCAAGAAGTTGTTTCGTATCCTTAGGCAGACAATATCCACCGTATCCAAATGAAGGATTGTTATAATGATTACCAATCCTTGGATCCAAACATACGCCCTCAATAATATGCTTTGTATTTAACCCGCGAACCTCTGCATAGGTATCCAGCTCATTAAAAAAAGATACCCGCATTGCCAAATAGGTATTTGCGAACAGTTTTACAGCCTCTGCTTCCGTAGGATCCATAAACAAAGTATCAATATTTTCCTTTATTGCACCCTGCTGCAATAAAGCAGCAAATTCATGAGCCTTTGACACCAAACGCTCATCCTCTAACGGCACGCCAATAATAATTCTGGACGGGTAAAGATTGTCATATAAAGCTCGTCCTTCCCGAAGGAATTCTGGCGAAAACAGAATATTTTCCGTATGATATTTTTCCCGCACACTCTTTGTATATCCAACTGGAACCGTAGACTTAATGATCATAATGGCCTGCGGATTTACTTTTAATACAAGTTCAATTACATTTTCAACAGAAGATGTATCAAAATAATTCTTAGCCGGATCATAATTCGTTGGCGTGGAAATAATGATAAAATCTGCATTCTGATACGCCGTTTCTGCATCCAGTGTTGCTGTTAAATTCAATTCTTTTGTAGATAAGTACTCCTCTATTTCCCTATCCACGATCGGTGATTTTTTGGAATTAAGCAAATCTACTTTTTCTTTTATTACATCCACTGCCGTTACAATGTTATTTTGTGCTAATAATACAGCGTTAGATAAACCTACATATCCCGTTCCGGCTACTGCCAATTTACTCATCTTATTATTACCCCTTCACAACTTTAAAACATTTGTTTAAATCTCACTAAACAATACCTATTAATGCAAATAGTATACTGTTTCAGAACCGTATCGAAACAATTTTGTTTTTTCTAAAAATCTAGAATTATTCTCCATTAACCTCGCAATTGCATCAGTATGGTCATCTTCTCGTGACACATACACAATTATCGCATCAGTGTTAATGACTATATTATCATTTTTTATTTCGTAAAAAGATATATCATCTAATTCTTTTAATTCTAAAAAACTTTCCGCAATATTCCATTTATAGTTCTCATCGTATAAATATATACATGAGATATTGCCTAACTCACTTAATTTTTTCAAATTTTCCTTTTCAGAAAGTCGGAAATTAGGAATTCCATTTTTGTATCCCATACTCCCCAAAATTAAAAAGAAAATGACTACCAACAATTCCATTTTCTTTTCTGCAAAATCCTTTAAAATATAATATACTAAACCTACAACTGCTATATATGCAAGACCCAATATATTCATCAAATATCGAATATCCTGATATGGAGCTAATTTCGCAATAAACAAACAATATACTCCTGTTGGGACAAAAATCAGTAAATATTTTTTTATAAAATCACTCTCTGGTCTATGTTTTTTTATTACGCAAAAATCAATTATAGTAAAACCTAGAATAAATAATAATATAACCAATGCCCATCCTGCAAATAATTGCTTATTTATTGTTTCTAAAAATATTTTTAAATGTTCTAAAAAGCCACCAGAATGTATATTATTGAATGCCTCTTTTCCGCGTCCACTTTGAAATATATGTTTTATCATTGCTGGAAATACTAGCACCCCTGTTGCAACACTTGTTATAATTGTCAAAGTGCTATAAAAAAATTTTTTATAATTTCTATTTTGTATTACATAGACCGCATAAACAATACAAATAAAGCAGGTAAAAATTGAAAAATAGTATTGAGTCATCATGCCCGCTAATACAATTAGATATAGCTTCAAATAGTAAGTTTTATCATTACTAGACGGTTCCGTATTCATTAACAAAATTACTAATGCATTTGTCCATACCATCAATAAAACATACATTCTAAAAAAAGAAATTGAATTTATAAAACCAACTGAAAATAGAAACAACAGTGAAAAAATAGTTGCTAATCTTTTATTCTTTAGTAAATTTCCAAAAAGCCACCGCATCTGCCAAAAAACTATCATTGCTAATAAGACATTCAAACTCAATCCCATCCATGGCTCACACCGATTTGGGAAAAAAGAAGCTATTGTATGTATCAGGCAATAATATAATGGAGGATGTACATCTGCCGCTTGATTGGCCCACACATTTTTGTAATCAAATTTATGTCCCGGTTGCACAGCCATATAATCAGTCCACAATTTTTCTCCAGCATACTTTTTCCCGTCTATAATTTCTGGTGTTACAACCCCTAGCGATTGATTATACTGACAATTTGCCAAATGAAATGTTAAGATTTCATCTGTATGAAAACCACATTTATTTTTTCCTATAGAAAATAATACTATCATTAAAACAACTGTAATAATTATTTTCCATATATTTTTTTTCAAATAAGATTCTGCATCCTTTTTACTGTTTATTTTCATTTTATAAATTATCCTCAACCTATCTTATGTTCAAAAAACATTGCTTTATTTTTCTAGGAAGCCAAATAATTGCAGCGCCCAATTTAAATGTCTCTGTATTTTTTACATTGGCAATTTCATTGGCAATTTCTCTTGCAGCTCTATTATTGGCATTCCAAACTGCCTTTCTCTCGGCAAACCAGTCCTCAATGTAAGCCTCAAAATAGAGTTTCTCATTCAAATCTAATCCTTTAGCTGCTTCTTTTTCCTCATATTCCAATTTCATATATTTTTCTCGTGCATTTCTTAAATTATCCTTTTGTACAAATAAAGCAGCCTCCTTTTCTGGATCGTCAATATTAATTTTCTCAATATACTCCCCCATCTTCAAGAAACATTTGAAGTACCCATAAACATGTTCAAATGTAGTTTTCTGTGTCATTGTAGATGCAGCTCTATATCTTCGTTTAAATAATCCTTCATGAATGTGTCCTACGCGTTCTGCTCCCAAAATAGTCTGATATGTAAACAAGTTGTCTTCATGGATAATGCCTTCCTCAAAAGAAATTCTCATGTTTTTTAAATATTCATTTCTAATCAACTGTAAACAAGGGGATACTCTATATTCTCCATTCTTTACCAAAGCAAGTAACATTTTTTCCCCTTTATATACGCCAGAATACCAATATTTTCTCTTATAATAATCTAAGTTTTGATTAGAAGAACTTTCATCTAAATCATCATCTAAAAAACTTGTCCCATCAAAATATACAATATCTAATTTCTCGTTTTCTGCTTTAGAATATAATTTTTTCAGAGCATTTGCGTCCAACAAATCATCACTATCCATAAAATATATATATTTTCCGCGAGCTACACTCAATCCTCTATTTCTGGCAACCGACTGTCCCGAATTTTCTTCGGTATATACAGAAACCCTTTTATCTAGCTTAGAAATTTGTTTTAAGATACTTAAAGATTTGTCTGTCGAACCATCATTTATACAAATTATCTCTATATTTTTTAATGACTGCGCTTGTATAGACTCCAGACAACTCTTTAAATATTTTTCAGTATTGTACACTGGTATTATAACAGATACTGCAATTTCTTCCTTCACACGATTTTGTTGTATTACTCTAAATCCATTTTTCTCATATCTTCTATTCCTTTTTCTCAAACAATTTAATATATATGGAACAGATTTTATACGTCTGTAATATTCTCTATTTATATAATAGTCTTCTGGATAAGCCAAAATATTCATTGCCTTAAACTCACTGGACTCTATTTTTTCATATATTTTTCTCTTTGCATCATTAGAATGCACAGTATCAATATTAAAAACACATCCAGACAATACTGTTGTAATAAAGCTTTTTTCTAATTCCTCATATATATGCCTTTCATTCAACAATTTATATACTGCCTCATAGGCATCAAAAAATAATGTTGGATTCGTTGCTTTTAAACTTTGTAAACTTTTTGTCTGATTCACTCTATAGTAAACTAATTTTTCATTTAAATAGGTAATTCTTTCCGCTAATGCTAATGAAGAAAGTACAAAATAAACATCATTACTATGCCTTAAATTCTGAAAACGTAACTTGTATTTTTCTATAAATTTTCTACTATATAACTTGGTCCACGGACATGTAGTCGTAATTGTAAACAATCTATCTGGTATATCTTTCCTTGAAAAAACTTCTTTACCATCTAAAAGTTCTGTTCTTAATAAATGGTTCTGTACTAAACGTTCTCCAGTCTCTGTATTAAAATAGTCTGCATCAAATAAAACAATATCCGCATCTTGCTGTATTCCCTGTTTATAAGTCTTTTCTAAAAGTTCCAACTCAAAAAGATCATCCGCATCGAGAAATATCATATATTCTCCACTCGCATGGTCAATTCCATTATTTCGTGCCACTCCAGCATGCAAATTCTTTTGAGAAAGCACCATAAATCTGTTATCTTTTTTTGAATATTCTTCCAAAATGCATAATGATTCATCTGTTGATCCATCGTCTACGCATATTATCTCTATATCTTGAAGTGTCTGCTTCGTTAAGCAATCCAAAGATTCTCTTAAATACTCTGCCGCATTATATACCGGCATAATTACTGTAACTTTTATATTCTTCATAACTCATTTTAACACCTTTCCATTTCTTACATTGTAAGCAAAAAATGCCACATACTACTCGTCCAAATACATGTATCCTTTTCGCCTGAATACAAACCGCGTTTTGCATCTATACCACTATCTTTAAATTTTTTATCAATTTCATTCATTGTCCTACGTTCCTGCATTCGATCTGCATCATCTAACATAATAACGAATTGTTCACTTAAATAATCGGGAATCATTGATATCACATCTATTCTAGAAAAACACTTCATATCTCCACCAATCGGTGCATCTATAATCACGAAATCAAATCTTGTATTTTCCCCTAACTTGTTTATAAAATCTTGATATACTCGAACATTTTCAACATTGTTATAGGTGACATATTCAATATTCATGTGCATAAGCTTAGAATTATTACTTATCGAATGTGTTTTTTCAAAAAAATCTATCCATGTTTTATCATGTTCCATAATGATATGATTCACATTTGGAAATGCTGACGCATACTGCAATGTCATCACACTAGATTGTCCGAGACCTAATTCCAATATATTTTGAGGATGAAATTCATTCAAAATTCTATATAAAGCATACAAAGCAGGATACCCCAAAGCCCATCGACCTGGTGAAAAAAATTTATTTTTTAACCACGAAGAATCTGCTATTGTATTATTAAACACCTGTCCCCATACTATTTCATTAGTACTTCTTTTTACCTTTTCCAATCTGCTTTCAATGGAATCCACCATCTCCAATTGTTTCTTTAGTAAGACTTCTTTCTTTTCCTCCAATTGCTTGTTATACTCTAATACTTCGTCTCGAAAATTTCTAATAACCTTTTGATATTGTTCGAGTTTCTTTCCCTGATTTTCTACCTCTAAAGCAATTTTCCCTATGAGTTTTTTCTGTTCAGATATGTTTGAATCCAATGTTTTTATCTCATCAAAAACATTTGTTTGAAATAGACAATCTGCTTCTACTTTTTGTTCAAATTTTTCTTGCGATATAGGCCAAATCTTTCTTAACCATGTTTTTAATTTTTTCATATTATATATCTACTCCATTTATTTACAATACTGTTTCACAAACCAATAGATCTTTTGAGGTACATGAATCAGCACTTTCCCCAGTGTAAATGTTTTAGATTGTTTTATATGGTTTAACTCTTCTTCTAACTTATGATTATCTTCTTTTTGTTTTACATTTTGTAAATATGATGAAAATTGTAGATTTCTAAATAAAAGTCTATACACATCTGCCCTATTTTTTATATAGATCAAATAAGATTCACTCATAATCAAATTATATCTTTCTTTTTTATCCAAATTTTCCTTCAGCACATCCTCTTCTACCAATAAATCTATTTCCAAGATTCTAAAGATGCTCTCTTTCAAATGTTTGTATAATCTTTCATGTTCATCACGAAACTCTAAACTATCTAAATTCGCTATACATCCATCCAATGCATGATTTCGATAACTCATTGCAACTTGATCCCATATTCCATACTCTTTTAAAAATTGCATCAGCGCTTGAAAAGCCAAAAAAAAGTCCTCTGAATACAAATAATTAGTACTTTGACAGCTATCTTTTATTTGAATTCGATAATGAACTAACGCCTCATCTAAAATAACAATTCTAGAAGCTAAGATCAATGCTTTATTAGTAAAAAGAAGATCGTTTGTTCGTTTGATTTCTTGAAAATATACCTGATTCTCTAAAATAAATTTTCTCAAAAATAACTTATTCCACGCCCAATTATGGAACGAATTAAATATATGTTCTGGAAAATCTCTCCACATAAACACTTCTTTGGCGGGCAAGTATTCTTTTCTTAATCCGGCCGGTTCGTAGTTCTGAGCACCTGTTGCCTGGTGATAACACATAACACCAAAGACACCCACATCCGCTTTTTTTTCTTTGCAACGCAAATATATTTTTTGTAACATATCTAATTCAAAATAATCATCAGAATCTAAAAAAGAAAGATATTCTCCTTCTGCTTCTTTTAGTCCTAAGTTGCGCGCTGCCCCACCCCCCAAATGTTGCTGTTCCAATATTCTAAAACGTTCATCTTTTTGAGCATACTTTTGTAATATATCCATAGAAGCATCTGTCGATCCATCGTCAACACATATTATTTCTATGTCTTGAAGAGTTTGATGTACAACACTATCTAAACATTCTTTCAAATATGCTTCTGAATTATAGACCGGAATAATAACTGAAACTTTCACTGCTTGCTTCATTACGAACGATTACCTCTTATATTAAACTTATTCCTTGAAACTATCGATTCAGCTTCATATACGCATCACAAACTTCATTGACTTCTCCAGCCATTTTTGCAACACCATGATCAAGCCAAATTGCATGATCACACAATTTTCGTACGGTATCTATAGTATGCGATACAAACAAAAGCGTCGTTCCTCCACTCAACATCCGGTTCATACGCTCCATACATTTCTGCTGAAACAGGTAATCTCCTACTGCCAAGATCTCATCACAAATCAGGATGTCCGGTGCCACCATGGTCGCCACAGAGAATCCAAGCCGGGCTGTCATACCCGAAGAAAAGTTTTTAATCGGAGTATCCAGGAAATCCCACAGTTCCGCAAAATCCACAATCTCATCAAAATGCTCATCCATATATTTTTTTGAATGTCCTAACACGGTTCCATTCAGATAAATATTCTCACGAGCAGTCAGATTCGGGTCAAATCCGGCTCCTAACTCAATTAGCGGAGCAACCTCGCCATTCACTGTAATGCTGCCCTTATAGGGCTTTAAAATGCCACTGATTGCCTTTAACATGGTGGATTTCCCCGATCCGTTCACTCCGATCAGCGCCCATGCCTCTCCTTTTTTTACTTTAAAGGAAACATCCTTTACTGCCAGAAACTCCTGGAAAATCAGCTCTTTTTTTATCAGTTTAATGACATATTCCTTTAAATTATCGACCTTTTCACTTGCCATATTAAAGCGAATTGTCACATTATTTACTTCAACTGCATACTCACTCATATACTCACCTGTTCTAATTTAAATATATAAAATAAATTCATCCTGTTTCCGCTTAAACATCAGAAGTCCAAATGCAAGCATTACAAATGCCAGAATCCATCCCCCGAAGAATATTCTCGGTCCCGGAAGATGACCATAATATACCAGGTCACGGAATTGGGCCACATAATAGTACACTGGATTCAAGACTTTTACTACAAAACTAACACTTGCCGGTAATGATTCAACTGGGTAAAAAATCGGAGTCAGATACATCCATGCCGTAATAACTGCATGGTAAATGTACTGCACATCCCGGAAAAACACATTAAATTCTGCAAGGAAAAAACCAAGTCCACAGCAGAAAATATAGATCTGGACAATAACCAATGGGAATAACCAGAAAGTCCAGTATATGGTTGCTCTGGTACAGAGCATAACGATCAGCAATGCGCCAAGGGAAAATACCAGATCGATCATACAGCTTGTTACCTTAGACAATGTAAAGATATATTTTGGTACGTAGGTTTTTTTCAACAATGCCGCATTTCCGGTTACAGATGTCATTGCCTGGTTTGTCGATGTAGACAGGAAATCAAACAGCATTTTTCCTGTAAATAAATATACCGGGAAGTTCTGGATATTTCGGCTGAACATCGTTGAAAACACAATCGTCATAATAATCATGACAAATAATGGATTCAATACGCTCCACAAATAGCCCAGAAAACTTCTCCGGTATTTCAGTTTAATATCTCTGCTCACAAGCTGGAACAGTAAATCTTTATACTTCAAAAATGTATTAATTCGGTCTACCCATAATTTCATAAACATTGCCTCATCTTTTCTTGTTTACTTCTCTGATTCTATCTTCTGATTGTGCCTTAACCGGTTATATATCTCCGAATGCAGCATCTTCTCATACACCGGGAATGTGATTCCAAACCGGTTCATCCACAGATACATTTTGAACTTTTTGCTGACCCGGTTCCAGAATTTCATATTTAGATTCTGAATCATTGCATTGTAGCGCAGGCAGTCGTTTCTGCCCTTCTTTTTATCCGGATTCATGATGCAGCCTGCTACATAATAGCTCAAAATAACGCCTTCTGTCTTCTTGTAAATATACTCTTTTGCCGCATCGGATAGCTCCGGATGTGCGTTATAGTGACGGATCAGATCTTCCGTCACCTTTTCTACATGGCTCATTCGTTTCAGGCGGTTGGTTACCGATACGCTCTGCTCTGCGTTGCCCACCAGATACTGGTACAAATACAGATCCATGGGGTAAATGCTTGCTGCATAGGAGCATGGGATCGTAGTGTATTCGTGGTCCTCATAGAAGATTTTTTCCGGCAGCTCATAGCGGTGTTTCTGGTAGAATTCCCGGTTGTAGCAGATGCCGTGAAAAGCAAAACAGCGGTCAAAATTCTTCCAGTTCTGCACGACATTCTCCAGTGTGTAGAGCGTTTCATAGCGGTCTAAGAACATCCTCCATACGGTCTTTTCACCGGTCTGCATGTCGACCTGATGATATGGATTTAACACTACATCTGCGCTGCAGTCAGCCAATTTGTCCACGAATTCTTTCAAATTTTCTGTTACTACCCAGTCATCGGCATCAATCACTTTCAGATAGCGGCCGACTGCCTGTGCCGTTCCGGCATTGATTGCCGATCCATGCCCGCCGTTTTCTTTTGATATCAGACGGAAGACCTGGGGATATTGTTCGATATATGTTCGGGCAATTTGCGCCGTCTGGTCTTTGGAGCCGTCATCTACAACAATGACTTCAATCTGGTCCAGCACTTCCTTATTCAGGAAGGATGTAAGACAGACATTCAGATATTTTTCCACATTGTAGGACGGTATGATAAACGATACGATCTTGTCCATAAAAACCTCTCTGTGTCTTTCTAGCGGTATGTACGGCGAACCAGCATATTCGCCAGATAATACGTGTGGTACTGCGTTTTCCGAAGCAGGGAAACTGCTTTGTTGATGTTGCTGTCGTAGATATCGCGGTATTGTTCTTTTAAGGTTCTGTCATACTGCCGCAGCTGCTGTTTTTTTTCTGCAGATGGCGGGAAGCTCAGCATGATTTTAAACTTACCTGCAATGACCCGGGCAATCAATCCGGCAATGTAACGCTTTTTGATGTCCGTACAGGGCAGCTGCTTCCCCAGCTGCTGATAAAAGCTCAGAAGGGATGACAGGACTTTATCGTAGTTCTGTTCGTTCTTCTGCATCTTTTCCAGTCCCACGCTCTGTCCCTCCCGTCCCAGACGGTAATAATAAACGAAAGCATCCACAAAGCAGATTGTTTTCACATAGGGAATGGGGTACAGAATGTACTCGGTATCCACATAATAGCAGTGCTCATCAATACGGATCTGATGCTCCCGCAGTATTTCAGTCCGGATGGTCATGTTGTGCATCTTCATATAAAGCCGGTCTGCGATATCGTCAAACCGGTATATTTTCTGATATTCTACACCTTCAAACGGAATCTCGATCTCTGCTTTGGTCCGGAACGTGTTCTTATCTGCTTCTCCGTTATCGTAAGTCCACAAAAAACCGGAATATACGACATCCGCATCACTGGTTTTTAAAGTTCTCACCAGGCTGACAAAAGCTTCCTTTCCTACCCAGTCATCGGCATCTACTACCTTAAAGTAGCTTCCCAGCGCATATTCGATGCCGCAGTTAATGCCAGAACCGTGACCGCCGTTTTCTTTGGTGATTACCCGGTACGTATCCGGATAACGCTCTGCGTATTCTCTGGCAATCTCCAAAGAATGATCCGTCGAGCCGTCATTGACGATGAGGATTTCAATATCCTGCATCAGCTCCGGTATCTCAAAGGATTCCAGATTGTCCCGGAGATATTTTTCTGCGTTGTAAGTCGGAACGACTACCGTTAATATTTTTTCCATAGTTTTATCCATTCTATTCTTTCAAAGCCGGATCTTCCCACAGTCCTTCCTCAAAGCCATCTGTTGACTCCTTCATCAGAAGGACCTTTGGCGTCATCAGGATGAGCTTCAGATCAAGCCAGATGGAATAGTTCCGTATATAGGTCAGATCCAGCTTTAGCTTGTCGTAGCTGGTGGTACAGTAACGCCCATGCACCTGCGCGTATCCCGTGAGTCCTGCCTTTACCTTCAGGCGGTATTCGAATTCCGGGATGTTTTTGGTGATGACGCGCGCCAGCTCCGGCCGCTCCGGCCGCGGGCCGACCAGGCTCATATCGCCTTTGATGATATTTAAAAGCTGCGGCAGCTCGTCCATACGGGTTGCCCGGAGGAATCGTCCTACCGGAAGAATGCGCGGATCCTTCTCCCCGGCTTTTACCGGTCCGCTCTTCTTTTCCGCATCCACGATCATGGTACGGAATTTGTAAATACGGAACACCTTTCCATCCAGTGTCAGACGCTCCTGGGTATAAAATACCGGGCCCTTATCCGTATTCCAGATTAAAAACGCTATGATCAGGAAAAACGGACTTGTCACCAGCAGCATGAATCCGGCAATCACCAGATCCTCCAGCCGTTTTACCACTGCCTGATCCCAGGCCAGGCCGCCGTCATTGCGGGAAAGATAAAGAGGGGAATCAAAAATATTCAGCTCTACGGATGTTCTCAGCAGAATATCGCTGACCTTCGGCACCGTGTAGCTTCGGATATTTCTGGCGTAGCAAAGCTTCATAAGCTGATTTCTGGCCCTTGCCGGGATATCGCCGATGATGACTCCGTCATAATCTTCTGCCTGCTTTACGATACGCTCCAGGCCCATGTCAATGGATACGTTTTCCGCAATTTCGTATTTGTCATCGCGGGTGTCGATCCGGTTGATCAGATGAAACATCGGCATCTTCCCGTACACCAGCAAAAGCCGTCTTTTCGGGAAAAGTGCTCCATACAGCTTTTTAAACACCAGCGCCCAGACCAGCACCACAGCCAGATCTACAATTGTCATCAGTAGCAATGCTGTAGGATTGTGCATTTTTTTATCAAACAGCACGACCTGTACATAGGAAAAGGCATTCACACCCACAATGGAGATCATGTGAGAATAGACCAGTGCCCAGTATTTGTAAATTCCAACCTTCAGACCTCCGTACAGCCGGTGCAGGACCAGTGACAGAACCAGATATTCCCCGGCAATCAGCCAGTTTCCGCGCCTCCAGAAGGCTACTGTCATATTTTTATTGTAATAATTCATCCACACATAATAGTAGATAGCAAGTTCCAGAAGCACGATGACCGCGGATCCGGCGAATTTTACCAGACGCTTGTACTGCTCAAAACTGCGATTTATCTTTTTATCGTTCATTACTTTCGTGATTCCTTAATTTCTTGTCATAAATCATTTTCCGGATATGATTCGGCATCAGGCTGACTGCAATTCTGGACAGCAGAACAAAACTATACTGCACAAAATTCAGCATTCCCCGCCGATACATTTCTGTCCAGAAATGGCAAATGGGCCTTATATACGATATGCCGCCTCTGCGTCTGTGCATATCATTGACACGCATATAAAGGAGCGTGTCTGGCAGATTTGCAAACCGACATCCCGCCTGAAACATCCGCACCCAGAGATCATAATCTTCAAATAACGGGCAGGGCTGATATCCACCTGCTGTCAGTGCCTTTGACTTTCGAAACATAACGCAGGGGTGATTCATAGGATTGCGCATCTTTATATAGGATGCAACCTCTGTCTGGGTCCGGGGCACACATTTTCTGGAGACAATGCTATGCTTCGCTTCCCGCTCTGTCTGAGCCTCTCCCTGAAATTCGGCTATGGTGCCGCTCAGGACATCCGTTTCCGGATATGTCTCCAGATAGCGAAGCTGCTTTTCACAGCGGTCCGATGCAGCGATATCATCGCTGTCCATACGTGCCACCCATTCGCAGCTACACTCCGGCAGTCCTTTCGCCAGGGCTGCTCCAAGGCCGGCATTTTGCTCCAGCCTTACCGTTTTTAACAATCCCTGGAATTCTATATCTTCCAAAACGGCTTCCAGCTCTGTGGTCAAAGGACCATCACAGACCAGAACAATTTCCGAAGGCCTCCACGACTGCCCTGTCATGCTTTTGAGGGCCGCATGCAGATATTCCGGGCGTTCCTTCTTGTATACAGACATCAGCACGGAATAACGTTTATCCATCGCGGGGTTCTCCTTTCCGGATCAGTCTATGGCGCACACTTACGCAGAATTAGCCTTTGTACAGTATAACACCTATAGGCTTTTTCCGCAACTTTTGCGGTGAGAAAAGCGCTGGAAAACCTTTAAGAATCTATTAAAAATGGATATTTCTGCAGAAAAATGGAGGCACAATGCTGTGCCTCCATCCGTTATCAAAAATGTCTTTATTTTTTTCTACTGCTTGCCACACCTACACTCATAAGCACCCACATCACCGGCGTTGTGATTGGAAGGTTCAAGTTAACCAAAGCCTGAGCACAGTAACAGATCACCGCAAACAGGCAGCCGATCACGCAGGCACTCTCAGCGGACATACCTGCTGCTCCGGTCATTTTCGGAATCTGAATATTTTGACTAAGCCAGTATTTTGCCATCTTCCAGCCATTTCCAAACAGGAAGCACAGATATGCTGCCAGTCCAATCGGTCCGATTGTCAGAAGAAACTGCAGATACTCATTATGTGCAGTATCAAATACCAGACCTGTTGTACCTACCATATCCTTCATAAAGGACTGGGTTGTCATGATTCCAAAGGTATCCGGTCCAAAACCAAACAGCTTATGCATAAACGGAAATGCTGCATACAGTTCCAGTGACTTGCGCCAGATGTATCCGCGCTTGGTTCCCCAGTTATCATTAAAGACCAGATAATTGTCGAGACTTCCATAGCGTGAGCCATGACCGAGCGCATTTGCATCAATCAGCATGATAACAAGCACGATTGCCCCCAGAAGGATCAAGCCAAGCCAGATCCGAATCAGTGTAACTTTGGATTTTTCTTTCTGTTCCTGTGTTTTTCCGGCGAGCAATGCGGCTACATCTGCCTTTTCCTGCTTGCGGAAGTAAAGCGCAACCGCTGCTGCCAGACACCACAATAACACCACAATGGCAAGAAGTCCGGGAAGATTAACCAGGATCTGGAATAAGCTGTCCAGGCCGATCACCATATCCGCATAGGCCTGATTAATAAAATCAATGCACTGAATCACGGTTGCAAACGTTGCTGCCATAACCAGATACCGGACCACGCCCTTTCTGCTGCGAAATACCAGCAGTGGAAGCAGCGCAAACAGGGCACCCAGGGCCAGATAAGCATTGTCACTGCAGCCCATAATGATCGCAAAAAATGAAACCACCATGCACAGATAATACCAGCATGTTTTCAGCCAGCCCTTTGCAGTTGCAAACATCGCTGCTGCCGCACCCATGACCAGTGCCACATATGCCGTATAGGTGTTAATATTGCCAATAGTGGAAGTGAAGATTGCAGATTGTTCGGGTTTTATCTTCCCTCGAAAATGCAGGATATCAAGCTGGAAGTAATCGGTAATTCCAACATAGCAGACGATAAGTCCGGCAGCAAAAAATGCCTGCATTACAAGTTTATTGCCGCGCCAGAACCTGCTTACCACAAAATACATCACAACATAGAGTGTCATAAGGAACAGACCGCTGTAGCGTCCCTCATTCCCCCAGAACGACTCGTAGAGATATTCGGACTGCAATGTAGATATAGCCGACGCCAGCCAGAAGATTAATACTGCCGTATCCGCAAACCGGAATGCCTGCTTCCAGTTCGCCGGTTTCAATGATGCAAAAAGCTTCTTCACATGTTCTCCCTGAAACTCCTTCCAATCAATCACCAGCATCACAATACTCAGAACCAAAAATACGGTCAGCATCACCAGCACACTCATGTAAAAACATTTGTATTTTGTTTCCAGTATATTGAAATAGGACTTGTCATAAATCAACGGTACCGCAATCACGGCAAATACCAGAAACACGCTGATCACTCCACTAATAATAGCAGCGCAGGTTTCCGCGAAACTATCGGTTCTATTCGTAACTATCTTTTTCTCCATAAAGTCTCCTTATCTGCTCTTTATCCATATAATATCTTTCTTTTCCCCCACCAAGTCTGCTCTGATTATAACATCTTTTTATTTTCTTGCGAAGCATTTATCAAGAACACACATAAGATTGCTGCTATTCATTCGATAATTTTTGACTAAAAGCTTGTTCACATCAACATGTTTAATCCCATTTTGTGCCTTAAATATCGCAGACTCTTTCTTTTTCTGTTTATCCTCAACGCTTCGTCCCAGATAGACACTTTCTATATCTTTGCAGAACCACACAAACTCGTAATTCATACTTCGGCAATATTGTCTTACGTCATTCAAAAATTGCTGATCGTACATATCCTTTTCATATTCATCGCAATCAAAACAAAGAATGACCTTGGACTGATTTCCTTTTCCTGCAGACTGGTACTGTTTGCTCAGGCTTCGTATATCTTTTTCCTTATTTTTATAATTGCCCTTTCCATTCATATAAACAACACTAAGTTTGATTTGCGGTTGATTCCATTGATAGAATCGTTCTATAGTATCCCTTATATAAATCCAGTCCGATTTGCATTTGCTGTTTGTTTCTACAACAAAAATGTATTGAACTCCCATTAATTATCCTCCGAACCAGAGCCAAATACTCCTATAAAATCAACGGAATCCACATTAAATGGCGACCCCTCAATCATGCCATTTCTGTATAGCCTTGAAGGGGAATAATTTCCATTCGATGTCCATGGATAAATTTTATGATCGGTAGATAAAAAATCAATCGATTTTTTATGGCGTTTCAAAACATCCATCGGTCCCACATTGTGAGTTGTAAAGCAAAGCTGCCCTTCTCCATATTCCATCAGATATTCCAACAACGCGCACAAATATACATCATGAAGATTGGAGTCAAATTCATCAAGAAAAACAATACCTCCCCGAACCATTTCCCGCAAATAGGCAAATAATTTAATGAGTTTCTTAACACCCGTACTCTCAAATTCTGCATTAATTTTATAAGATTCATATACCATAACCAAATTACAAATATAAAGAGAATGATCCTCTTTTTTGTCGATTTCAATCCTGATTAAATCTGATTTAAAAATGCGAAGGAACTGTGCCAGTTTTTCTATTGTTTGTGAAAATTTTTGGTAATTTTCTTTTCCAATATAGTTATTTGCAACTGATAATACAAAGAGATGATCACTATCCAGCGCAACAAGATGGTCCAGTAAATCATTTTTCTCCTTGGACGCTTTCACATTGCTCCAGTCACCAACTGTATTATTAAAAATATAATCGCTGTGATCATCTGATTGATCTAAATATACATGTATGCTTTTTCCAAAAATCCAAAGTGATAGAAGTTGATAGAACAAAATTGGATAATCTTTATCCGTCTCATCTTTTGCCATATCCATCAGTACCTTATCAAAAAACAATACACACATCGAATTGTCTTCCAACAGATTTGTGGTTTTATCAAGAAATCTCTTCAGGAAAGGATTCTCCGCTTCATCTATTACCGAAATAACATCTCCCTTTTGCGTTTCAAATACATTAAACATAAAATCCGATTTTCTGCACGCATTCTTGCAAGATAATTTTTCATGTGAAATAGCATATTTCCCATTGGAATTTTGAGATATTGTCACCATATAACGCATCAACACTGGTATAGAGTTTTCTTGCTTATTCAAATTAACAAGAAAATCAACAGATATAAACAATTCACCCAGCTTTTTATTAATTAGTTCTTCTAAATTTTTTTGAACAATCGGATTATTCAAATACCCCGGATTGGTAAGAAGATTCCTGAGTATATCTGCAGATGTCACAATAGCAGATTTACCAGAACCATTCATTCCATAAATTCCTTTTACATTATATTCTTGCGTGTCCAGGTTGCGCGTAATAGTTTTCTTATAAAATGACAGAGAAATCAGTTCATCCAGTGTTTTGATTCCTTTAACAGAATAGTTCACTAAATATATATTTTTCATTTTCCCATTTCCTCCATGTAATTTGTACTATACCATACCATTCAGGAAATTTAAATACATAATGTATTATTTTTTCTTTTATAATTATGCCCATTTTCAAGTTTCCATACCTATTGCTCTAAATAAATCATCCCTGACATTCCACCTCTTTCAAATTCAGGAATTAGCCAATACGCCCCCTGCTCCTGTCAATAATTTGCCTTATAGGAAGTATAATCGTCTCGTAATGCAATTTAGGAATTTCGTAGCAAATTCAAAAAAGTAAAAAGGAGAGTGCATTCATTATGAGAAAGCAGACTAAAGTAGTTGCAGTTGCATCTGCAGCAGCTCT